>CAMJZA010000016.1 GCA_946410085.1 uncultured Treponema sp.
ACTCCTTACGGGGGAAAGTAGGTGGCTGCCGGCTTTTTTTTGTTTAAAATCTGCAGATAGGGAAAAAAGAAGTGCCCGGGGTGACGCAGTCTCAGGCGCTTTTCTTTTGTTCACGTAATGTGCGTGAGTCGATTAGTATAGGTTTACTAGAATAGTTTTATATAGTCCTACAGTTTTACCTGTGGATGTGCCCGGAACCAGGCTGTCCAGCTGCTTTCTACTTCGTTGCAGTGGCGCTGTATATCTTCTTCGTTCATGAAGGATGCCTTGAATCCGTTCAGGATAATCTGCTTTATGTCTTCAAGGCTGAAATTCAGGTTCTTATAGATGTTCCAGTATTCGTCAACGAGGGAAACCTTGAAGAATGTCGGATCGTCGGTGTTCAGGGTAACGTGCACGCCGGCATCGAAGAGTTTCTTTATGGGATGGTCCTTGATATCCGTGACATATTTTCCGATGAAGGTATTGCTCGTCGGTGAGATTTCCAGGGGAAGCCCGCTTTCGGCCAGTTCTTTCATGAAGGGTTCGTCATAAGCCGCTGAAATGCCGTGTCCAATCCGTTCGACATGCAGGAGATTGATGGAATCCTTCATAGACCAGCTTTCGACGGTTTCTCCTGCGTGGGCAACAACGTGCAGCCCTGCCTGAATGGCGTTTTCAAAGACGCTCTGAAAATCCCGTGCCGGTGCTGCTTCCTCATTTCCTCCGAGACCGATACCAAGTATGTAAGGGTTTTTTGCCGCAATCACCAGATCCAGATTGTGCTGGGCGTTTTCAACGCCGAAAGAGCGGCTTACGTCAACAATATAGCGGACGGTACGGCCGGTATCCCGCAGAATCTTTTCAGCGCCGTCTGCAAGGATTGTGGACATTTTGTTGAAATCCCAGCCTTTTTTGAGGTGGGAAGTGGGACTGAAGAAGGTTTCACAGTAGCTGATGTTGTTATCGGTAAGGTAGCGTTCCAGATCGTCGGTGACATAATACAGGTTGTTGATATCCGTAAAGAATTTCTGAATGGCGATGAAGGAGTCCAGGAAGCCCGCAAGGTCGTTATAGGCGAACAGATCGGCCTGCTCTTCCTTGCTCATGTTTCCTCCGATATTCTCCCGATACAGCTTGTTGATTGTTCCCTTGCTTATGACAGCCTCTTCATGGAGGTGCAGTTCTGCTTTTGGAACGGAGGTCATGAGGTCATAAAAATCCTTCTTTTTCATATTCATAATAGTAGCATAGAATGTAAAAAAAAAAAAGGGAGAAATACAAAGTTTTCCTTAAGTAAAGTTTAAATGCTTGAGCCGGTTTTACGCAGTTTTTCCTGCTGTTCCGGAGACCGGAGGGACTTCCGTATGCTTGACAGCGTAGAAAAGGTATAGTACTCTTGCAGAAGGACGTGGTTTCATGTTCCGCAGCAGGCATCTGCACATATTTCACGCCGTAAGACGGCAAAGGATCATTATATATGTCCAAAAAAATGTATGTTGGCAACCTCAATTATTCGACCACGGAGGATACGCTTCAGGGCCTGTTTACTGCTTATGGCGAGGTTCTTTCGGTAGCGATAATTAAGGACCGCTATACGCAGCAGTCAAAGGGATTCGGTTTTGTAGAAATGGCAGATGACGCTGCTGCTGAGAAGGCTATTGGGGAATTGAACGGCAGGGAGGTTGACGGCCGTAAGGTCCGTGTGAACGAAGCCGAAGACAAGCCGAGACCACCACGCAGACCTCGGGGTGATGGCGGGGATCACCGGGAGCATCGCAGTCCGTACGGCCGTGACGGCGGCTATGGCCGTGAGGGGGCTTTCGGCCGGAGCGGCGGACCGCAGTAAGAGGGGCAGAACAGAAGGAACTGGCTGGAAGGTTTTTGGGACTTTCCGGCCTTTTTTGTTGGTAAAAAAGCACTGTTCCCTGCAATATAAAGGGCATGGGTATGAGTTTTATGCACCTGCACCGTGCTGCGGGCCTGTTCCGCCTGCTGGCTGCCGGTTTTCTTTCCCGCCTGCTGGCGTTTGCCTTCGGAGGGACTTCCTGCATCTGCTGCGGGCGTCCTGCTTTATTCCGTCCGCTCTGCCGGGAGTGTGCGGAGGGACGGTTTCTGGGAGACCTGAAGCCTGTTTCTGCCCGCTGCCCTGTCTGCGGAAGACTGCTTGTGGGGGAGCATTCCGTCTGCATGGCATGCAGGCGGGAGGCAATGTTCACCGCCGTTGACGGCGTTTTCCCCCTGTATCCGTACCGGCTGTGGTACAAGAACCTGCTGTTTTCGTGGAAAATGGAAGGGGAGCGGAGCCTGTCGCCTGTCTTTGCCGCTGCCGTTCATAAGGCGCTGGGGCTCGTATATGGCCGGGCTGCGGTTCCCTGTCTGGTGCCGGTTCCTCCCCGGCCCGGAAAAATCAGGCGGAAGGGCTGGGATCAGGTTGACGAGCTGTGCCGCCTGCTGTCCGTGCGCTACGGTTACCGGATTGAACGCCTGCTCGTACGACAGTCGGGAATGCAGCAGAAAAAGAAAGGGTTCGGTGAACGGCGGGATATGCGGGGTGTGTACGGACCTTCCCGCCGATTTACACAACTGAAGCGTCGTGATATAATACCTAAGGAGGTGGTTCTGGTTGATGACCTTATTACGAGTGGGTCTACCGTTGCTGCCTGTGCTGCCGTATTGAAGGCAGGCTACATTGAAAAAGTGAAGGTTCTTTCACTTTTTATAGTAGACTAATGCGAATTTGTGGTGTAGAATAGATATGAATATTTTGAGGAGAAGGATATGATGGCCGAAGAAAATAAGATGCTCCAGTTAGTTACGTTCCGTCTTGGTGAGGAGCTGTATGGTGTGGACATCATGGATGTCAAGGAAATTGTCCGCGTGCAGAACGTGCGGCCGATTCCGAATGCACCTTACTATGTTGAGGGAATCATAAACCTCCGTGCCGAGATAATTCCGATTATAAATCTTCATAAGCGTTTCCATATCCAGAAGCAGTATACAGTTGAGGAGACGGATGACGAGCTCGAAGAGGATGACGGCGGATTTATCATCTTGAATATCGAAGACAACAAGATCGGTATCATCATTGATCATGTAGCCCGCGTTATCCCTGTTGACAGGACGGATATAAAGCCCCCGCCGCAGATGTTCAGTGGAATCGGAACTGAGTATATAGAGGGGGTTGTGCGCCAGCAGGATGACTCGTACCTGATTATTCTTGACATCAGGAAGATTTTCAGTGCGGGTGAGCTGCAGAAGATTGTCGATCCTCAGATGGTGAGTGCGTAGGCTCCCGATAAAAGTTTTTAGATAATGATACATACGTATAGCTCAACAATCAGGCGCAAGGAGATGGAGGCCGTGCTTGTCTGTATGGTCGACGAGCGCCTGGGGCCGGGAGAGGCGTGTACCCGGCTTATTCAGTCTGTAAAGGAGAAAACTGCCTGCGATGGAGCCGTTGCCCTCCGAAGCCCCTCGCTTGCGCTGGAGTATGCGCTTGCAGCCCTTCGTTCGGCAGACGGTACGGGACTTGAGCCGGGCACTCAGGTTATGATAAGTGCGCTTGCCCCCTGCTGGCAGTTTCTGACCCTTGAAAAACTGGGCTATACGCCCCTTGTCCTCGATGTCTGTGAAGAAACCGGGCTGATTACGCCGGAAATCTGTGCCCGTGGAGTTGCGCAGGGGGGGCGGCTTCTTATCCTGACAGAATCGATGGGGGTTCTGCCCGATATTGATGCGTTCCTTGCGCTCGGTGTTCCCGTTATCGAAGATATTTCTCAGGCAGCGCTTGCCCGTTATCCGGTGAAAGCTGCGTCCGGGGAAACGGCAGCGGCTGAAGAGGAGCCTGCGGTTGAAGGACAGCCGCAGGGAAAGGCTGCCGGTATGTGCGGTTCCTATGCGATTTTCGGTATGGAAGATCGGGATATTGTGACTGCCGGCGGCGGGGCTGTTCTCATGGCACCGGCCCGGAGGGACTGGATTCCCCTTAAGGCTCTGGTTGATAAGGCTCCTTCAACGGATCTGATGCCCGATATGAATGCTTCCCTTGCATACGTGGAGCTGAAGGAATATGCCCGTAACGAAGCGGTGCGGAAAGAGCTTTTTGCCCTGTATTCTCATGCCATCATGAGCGGACGGCATAAAACCTACGTGCGGGCAGAGGGCGAGGCTTCGACGGTGTATTCATTTCCCCTCGTGCTGAATACCGGTTTTAAGGATGTGAAATCCTATGCACAGAGGAAGGGCATTGAAGTCCGGCAGGCCTATGAGAATTCGGTTATAGCGCTTCGGCAGGAGGAACTTGCTCCTTCCTGCATCTGTGCGAATTCCCTCCTGCTCCGCTGTGCCCTCTTTCCCCTGTATCCCCGGCTCGGACAAAAGGATGCTGAGCGCATCGTAAAGGTCCTGCAGTCGCTTCCGTAAAATTTGCGTGGTAAGGAGTCTGGTGCATTGCTATGAAAAAGTGCCTGATTATCGAAAACTCATTTAAGGACGGAGCCCTTTCGCTGGGGGGCGAAATTGCTTCCTATCTTGCTGAATGCGGGGTGGAATGCAAGGTGTTTGAGTATGACGGTTCGTCCATGCGGGACAAGAACGTGAGTCTTTCTTTTGACGGGTATACCTTCATCATCACGTTGGGCGGTGACGGTACCGTGCTCTTTGCCTGCCGGGGATGTGCTCCGCTGGGCATTCCGGTTCTGGCGGTCAATCTGGGGGAATTCGGCTTTCTTGCCAGCGTACAGGTTTCGTGCTGGAAAGAAGAGTTGAAATCCTATCTTGAAGGCAGTGCCTATGTGAGTGAACGGAGTTTAGTTGAGGCGGAAGTTCTGAGGGCCGGCAAGACGGTCTTTAAGACGAACTGCATGAACGATATCGTCATTGCGGGCAAATCAAATTCGACGCTCATAAACCTTGAGGTTGCCTATAACCATGCGCTGCTGGGTCCCTTCAAGGTGACGGGAGTGATTGTCTCGACGCCGACCGGTTCAACGGGCTATAACGCAGGTGCGGGTGGTCCAATTGTGGATTCTACGATGGAGGCAATGCTGCTGACGACCATCAGTTCTTTCAGTCTTTCGGCCCGGCCGCTGGTATTCGGTGCAGACGGTGAGATAGCGATAACGGTCCTTCCTTCCCGCATCGGTGTGGAACTGACAGCTGACGGTCAGCGTTCCTTCTTTCTGGAACAGGGAGACGTGATAATCCTGGGGTTGACGGATTATAAGGCCCGCCTGCTCTGTTCGACGCAGGAAAAGTTCTATGCTGCCCTGCAGAGTAAGCTGAACTGGGCGGGGGGACCTCGTGCTTGAGGAGCTTGACGTACAGAATTTTGCCCTGATTGACCGTGCTCATGTTGATTTTTCGGAGGGCTTTACGGTCCTTTCCGGTGAGACGGGTGCTGGCAAGTCGATCCTTATCGGCAGTCTTGCCTTCCTGCTGGGCGGCCGGGCGTCGCCGGAACAGATACGGGCGGGCTGTCATGAGGCCCAGGTGAGCGGAACCTTTCTGCTGGATGCCGCTTCCAAGGAGGCGCTATCCTGGCTTTCCGAACACGACATAGAGGCCGAAGATTCCCGTATTATCATCCGGCGGACGATTAAAGAGAACGGAAAGTCTTCGGCATGGATCGGCGGCGTCGGGGTTACGCGGGCCGACCTGTCCGCCTTTGCCTCGTTTCTCGTGGACCTGCACGGGCAGCATGAACAGCAGTCCCTGCTCAAGGTTGCCGAACACCGCCGCTATCTTGACATCTACGCTGGCATCGTTGGGGATGTTGCAGCCTTTACGTCCCTCTATAACGGACTCGTTGAAAAGCGGAAAATCCTGTCGTCCTTTGCGATTGATGAAAAAGCCCGTCAGGAACGGCTTGACATGCTCAATTTTGCCATCGGCGAAATTGACGGGGCAAAGCTCAGCGAAGGAGAGGATGAAGAGCTTGAGGCGGAGGAAAGCCGCCTTTCTTCCTATGAGAAGCTCTGTGCGGACATCGGTGAAGCGGCGCATCATCTGGATGGTGATGATAATGCAGGGGAGGGCGGGGTGATTCCCTGCATGAGGCGGCTCAATTCCGCCCTTGAGCGGGCTGCCGGATCTGATCCGGAGCTTTCTTCCCTGAGCGAACGCATCCAAAGTGCCTTTTACGAGCTGGAGGACATTTCAAGCGAAATTCAGAAATATCAGCAGGGGCTTGTGTACGATCCGGACCGTCTTGCCCAGGTACAGGAGCGGCTGGAACTTATCTACCGGCTCAAGAAGAAATATGCATCTCAGGCCGCTTCTATCGGGGATCTGCTTGCCTATGCGGACGGGGCCCGTGAGGAGGCTGCCCGTCTGGGAGGGCTGACCGAAGACCGGTCTGCGCTTGAAGCTGAAGTCTCGGAACTTGAAAAACAGGTCTATCGTGCCGCAAAGGCGATAAGCGTACAGCGTGCGGAAGCGTCGGAGCGGATGTCTGCTGCCATTATGGGGGTTCTTGCAAAGCTCGGCATGAAAAATGCGGTATTCAAGGTTTCCCTGACGGTCAAGCCCGGCGATGCCTTTGAGCAGCGGTGCGGCCCCTACGGCATGGATGACATTGAGTTTTTGATAAGCGCAAATCCGGGTTCCCCCCTGCTTCCGCTTGACCGGGTTGCCTCGGGTGGTGAACTGAGCCGCGTCATGCTTGCGATGAAAACCATCCTTTCTGCTGCCGACACGACCGCTACCCTCGTATTTGACGAGATTGATACGGGCATCGGAGGTGAAATTGCGGTCGCGATAGGCGAACATCTGAAAAAATTATCTGAAAATAAGCAGGTTTTGTGCATAACACACCTTGCGAGTATTGCAGTTTTAGCCGATAATCAGATAAAGATAGCGAAAGCTGTTGCTGGAAACAGCACATCGACAGACGTGTTCCCGGTAGGTGGGCAGGAACGGGTCAGGGAAATAGCAAGGATGCTCTCGGGCGACAGTGACTCTCAGCAGTCGCTTGAGCATGCCGCTGCCATGTTGCATAGGTTCGGAGGTATGTAATGGCAACAAGTAATGAGAAGAGGAACGAGTTCAGCGACCGTTGCAAACCCATCAAAGAGCAGATAAAGGCCGTTCTGGATAAGGAAAAGGCACAGCTTGCCGAAATCAAGGGCAATCCTGACGGGGCGGAAATCAAGAAGCTTGCCCTTGCCGATATGATGCTCTCCCTTTCATCCCTCTATATGGCGCAGAATACGCTTTCCGTCAATATCCTTAATTTCAAGAACAATGATGCGCTCAACGATGCCCGTAAGATAATCTATAAGGCCCTCATATACGTGGAGGAAGTGGTTTCCAACTATGTTGACTGTCCGTATGCGGATCTGGAGCCTAAACTGGCGACGATTGTCAGCATTCCGATAAGCCAGCGCTATTTTTTGGTCCGCAAGTTCGGCCTGACGATAAAGCTGCTTGCCGATGCGTTCGGTGACAATTCCAAGTGGAAGTGGACGTTCGTTGAGATACGGGGCCGTTTTGTCGTTATTGCGAAAAACCTGCTTGACATGAAGCAGGCTGCGAAGGATAACTTTGATCCCAGTTCTGACAACTATGAGACGTCCGTCCTCTATATCCGCCTGATACGGAAACTGCTTGATGCCAGTGCGATGGATTACCGGGACAAGTATGAGCTGGGAAGCCGCCGGGCTGACGACATGAAGCAGGCCGTAAACCTGCTTATCGCGGCCCGCCGGGTTGCAATGGCCCTGAGCGACAGCGAAGCCTCCGAGGAAATAAAGAAGAAGGCCGTTGTCTGGAAGAACAAGCTTGACGCTGACATGAAGTCCGGCGCGAGTAAATGAACAGGAGTTTCGCCCTCAAGATTTTTGAAGGCTTTTCCATCGTCAGATGGAACGATCTCGTACGCCCCTTTGACATCGTGGAGATGGACAAGGATGCGGAAAAACTCTTTACTGCTTATATCATAGGGAAATACGAGGAAAACAGGGGCGTCAGGGTTGACTGGGAGTGGATGATTTATGCCTCCCTGTTTGACCTCCTCCGGAAAATAGCCCTCTGTGACATAAAGAGCCCGGTGCAGCGGCTCATCAAGTCCGTGTATCCCGATGAGTTCGTGAAGTTGAACGAGTGGGTTCTTGAGCAGTACAAGAAGCTGATGGATGACAGGGACCTGTTCAAGCGCTTTACGGTCTACATCGGCAACATGAGCGGGAGCATTCCCTTTGCCGAAGGGCAGGAGACGACATCCCGCATTTTCAGGGCAGCCCACAAGTATTCAACCTTGCGGGAGCTGGAGATGATAAGCCCCGTCAATGAGCCGGCCCGCCTTGAGAACATCCGTACCCAGATAAACGCCGACCTGCAGCAGTACCTTGACCTGAAGGGCCTGCAGATGCTGATAACGAGGCAGAAGCCCTTTGAATTCCTGATGCGCATAGAGCAGCTGCGCTTTCAGACCCGCTGGAATCAGACGCCCCGGGTTCCCCGGACTTCGGTGCTCGGACATAGTTTCTTTGTTGCCGTACTGACGCTGCTCCTGGAGCGGGAGACCGGAGTGGCCATGTGCCGGGGCAGGTTCTACAATAATTTCTTTTCAGCCCTCTTTCATGATCTGCCCGAATCCGTGACGCGGGACATCATCTCTCCGGTGAAGCAGGCGACGCTTGCACTGCCGAATGTCGTCAAGAATATTGAGGATCAGATTGTTGCCCAGGAGCTTGTTCCCCTCATGGATGAGTTTTACCGGGATGAAGTGCTCTATTTTACGAACGATGAGTTTTCCAATCGGGTCAGGAAAGATGCCCATGCCGTTCATGTGAGCTGGGAGGAACTGAATGAGCGGTACAATGAGGATGCTTTCTGCCCGGTTGACGGCCGTCTGGTCCGGCTTGCCGACCACTATGCAGCACTGATGGAGGCTGAGCTTTCCATAAAGTACGGCATAACGAGCCGTCACCTTGTTGACGGACGCGCAAACCTGCTTAAGGCGTATCCGGCCGGGACCGTAATCAACGGCATAGATGCGTACCGGCTTTTTCATGGAGAAGAATGAGGCGACAGGGGTAGGGCTACCGTTTTTTGCCGGTTCTGATACGGTTGCATTCCTGCTCTTGACAGTTTTTGCCGTTTTTTCTATACTGCTCTTTATGAAACACACTGCCCGTTGGGTCGAGATTATCAATTCCTCTACGCTGGCCTACCTTTACGTGGGCTTTTTTGCTTTTCTCAGTTTCCGGCGGAAGTCTTGCGCTGCAATCTAAGCGCTGATTGTGTTTCCAGATTGATGTGGTAATGCAAGGGTCTTCCGTACAGGGAAGGCCCTTTTTTTTGTACAGGAGAAAATGCTATGATTATCGTTTTGAAAAAGGGCGTGCAGGAAGCCGAGCTTGAGTCCTTTCTGGACGGGGTAAAGAAGAAGGGGTTTGGCGTCCATATTTCAAAGGGTGTTGATAAAACCATCGTCGGCCTGCTGGGAGATACCTCCAAAATAGATCCCGAGGACCTGCTTGCAAGTGACGTAGTGGAAAGTGCAGAGCGCGTTTCTGCTCCCTACAAGATGGCAAGCCGTTCATTCCATCCTGAAAACACGGTCGTTACAATCGGTGCCGGTCAGGCCGGCGTGACTCCCTGTTCGATTGGTGACGGTAAAAGCGTCCTGCTGATTGCGGGTCCCTGTTCCGTTGAAGGCGAGCAGCAGCTGCTCGATGCCGCCCGGGCGGTCAGGAAGGCAGGGGCGAGGGTTCTGCGGGGAGGGGCCTATAAACCCCGTACTTCTCCCTACAGTTTTCAGGGAATGGGAATTGAGGGTCTGAAGCTGCTTTCGCTGGCAAAAAAAGAGACGGGTCTGCCGATATGCACTGAGCTTATGGCGGTATCTGAGCTGGACTATTTCTCTGACGTGGACCTGATACAGGTGGGGGCGCGGAATTTCCAGAATTTTGATCTTCTGAAGGAGCTTGGCAAGGCAAAGAAACCGGTCCTGCTCAAGCGGGGACTTTCCGGGACGATCAGTGAGCTTTTGATGAGTGCAGAGTACATTATGGCAAACGGAAACGAGAACGTCATCCTCTGTGAGCGGGGCATCCGTACCTATGACAGCTACACGCGGAACTGCCTGGACGTGAGCGCCGTTCCCTACCTGCACCGGGTCTCCCACCTGCCGGTTGTCGCTGACCCGAGCCATGCCTGCGGTATCCGCTGGATGGTGCCGGTTCTTGCGCAGGCTGCTGTTGCTGCCGGTGCTGACGGGCTGGAAATCGAGGTCCACTGCACCCCGGAGAAGGCGTTGAGCGATGCGTCCCAGCAGCTGCGTCCGGCTGAGTTTGAAGAGCTCTGTACGAAGCTGTCAAAATATGCCGCCGTTGAAGGACGGACAATATAGGTGTCGGGGTGCTGTATGGACGGGAAAACTGAAAGGCGGCGGCTGCAGGATCTGACCTATGGTATCGTTGGTCTGGGAATCATGGGAGGTTCGATTGCCAAGGCAATCCGTGAGAATATCCTTTCGATGAGCGGGGCGGCGGGCAGGGTCCTTGCCTGCAACCGGAGTACGGCATGCCTGTTTCAGGCAAAGGCGGAAGGTGTCGTTGACCGGACTTTTACGAGCGATGCGGTGCGCTGCATGCTCTCAGACTGTGATGTCGTGTTCATCTGCCTGTATCCCCATGCGACGCTCGATTTTCTTGCGCAGAACAGGGATGCCTTTAAGAGCGGGGCAATCGTTACCGACATCAGCGGTGTCAAGGGAATTTTTGAGGAACGGCTGCCTTCCCTGCTCCGTCAGGACGTTGACTTTATCATCGGCCACCCGATGGCAGGCGGTGAGAAGGAGGGCTATGCGGCTTCATCCGCGAAGTTCTTCATTCAGCACAACTATATCCTCCTGCCGCAGCCCTTCAACCGGGCTGAGAACCTGCAGCTGATGCGCGACCTTGTGACGGCGATGGGCTTTACCCGCATTACGGAAACTGACTGCCGGACCCATGACTACAAGATTGGCTTCACGTCCCAGCTCTGTCACGTTATTGCGTCTGCCCTCGTTGAGAGTGCAGAGGACGAAGGAATAACGGCGTTCGGCGGCGGCAGTTTTGAGGATCTGACCCGGATTGCAATGATCAATGCCCCCCTGTGGACGGAGCTGTTCGTGTCGAACCGGGAGAAGCTTGTCGGACACATTGACCGCTTCATGGCACGGATGACGGAATTCAGGAACCTGATAGATGCGAGTGATACGGATGGACTCAAGGCCCTGCTCGAAGATACCCGCGAACGCCGCGTGCGGATGGGGACGATCCGCAGTTAGGAACGGCGGACGGAGGCTGGTGAGCAATGGATGCGTATATTGTCAGGCAGTGCAGGAAGATAACGACTCCCATTTTCTTCGGATATATTGCGATAGGAATTCCCTTCGGCGTCATGATCGTACAGGCAGGCTATCCCTGGTGGATGAGCCTGTTCATGAGCCTCGTGATGTATTCCGGTGCCGGTCAGTACGTTGCTGCCGGACTGCTGGGGGCAGGGGCGGGGGTGCTTGAGATTGTCCTGACCGAATTTTTCGTCAATATACGGCATATCGTCTACGGCCTGTCCCTCCTCGAAAAGACAAGAAAGGTCGGACGGTGGAAGCTTCCGATTGTCTTCACGCTGACCGATGAGACCTATGCCGTACTGACTGCAACCGACATTCCGCCGGGGGTGCCGGCCGGTCCCTTTCTGGGGATAATCGGTCTCCTGGACTTCATGTACTGGACGCTGGGCTGCGTTCTCGGGGCAATAGCCTGTTCTTTCCTCGCTGCATACGGGCTTTCGGACTGTCTGCAGGGGGTGGATTTTGCCTTGACCTCACTGTTTGTGATAATCCTCGTATCCCAGCTGCAGGCTTCGGGGGATTTTATTCCGCCGCTCACCGGCATTCTGTCCAGCCTCGCTTCGGTATTCCTGTGGAAGGGAGGGCTGCTTGCCCCATCAAACATCATATTTGTGGCGATTATCCTCGGCATAAACGCAATCCTGTTCATCAGGGGGAGGTCCTTTGCGGTGGGCGGAGGTCGGCAGTGCCTTGTTTTTGTGCTTTTTGTCCTGCTGAGCCTCGCTGTTGCCGTACTGCTGGTCGCCATGCAGCTCTGCGGGGGAGGGGAAGCGCGTCCTGCTGCGGCAGGCAACTCGGGCATGGCTGTTGCCCTTGCTGCGTCCCTGATATCCGGGACAGTGATATTCTGCGAGCGCCTTTTTCCGTTTGCCCTTTTTTCCCGGCGGAATCCGCCGCCCGTCGTCCAGTTCATTGCCCGGTATATACCTTCCATGGTTATCGCAATCCTTGTCGTGTACAGCCTGAAAGATCTGGACCTTCGGTTCTTCCCCTTTGGAATCCCTGCTTTTGCGGGTATTGCGGCGACTTTACTCTTGAATTTAGTTTTTAAGAACTATATGCTTACGATATTCGGTTCGACGGCGCTTTTCATGGTTTTAAGCCGTCTGCTGTAGGGGAGGGGCGCCGGCAGGGATCTGGTGAAAGACGGCGTAAACTTTGCCTAAACCATTTGACAAACTGTGAATATGGAAATATAATGAACGCTATGATAGCTCTGATATCCCGATATTTTCTGCAAGGGGAAAAGGTGGGGAAATTTGAGTTTCATGACGATAAGAAAAACAAAGGTGTTTTCCAGTTCATAAAGACGGGGGAACAGTGATTTCAAGGAGATTTGAATGAAAAAGGGCGTAGTCATTTTGGGAAGCCTTGTCGCGCTTGCATTCTGCCTTCCAGCAGTAGCTCAGCCAAGCACGAGGGCCGTAGAGACAATCGTTATCGATAACTTCGATACACCGGATAATATGGGGTGGACATGGGATGTCCAGGCCAGCCGTTTCATTTCTGATGGGTATCCTATCATTAAGTCATTCGACGGAATGCCTAATTCCCTCACGCCGTACCACAAAGATACTGATCCGAAGGCTCAGGTTCTTGGAGTGAAGGTTGCTTACGACCGCAAGGGTGACAACTGGTTCGAAGTATTCCCGAAGGATGCAAGCGGTTCTATCCACGAGATTCCGTTTGTCGGAACGGTAACTCAGATTGACTTCTGGGTCTGGGGTGCGAACTATAACTATACGCTTGAGGCTCTTGTCCGCGATTCTGACGGAGTTGTTCGTGTTCTGAACTGCGGCAGCCTGTTGTTCCAGGGCTGGCGGAATATCGTCATTAATGTTCCCGGCTACATCAAGCAGCATTCACATCTGCGCAATGGCCGCCCGAATCTGACCTTCATCGGATTCAGGGTCCGTTCCGCTGCCAACGAGGCTGTTGACAACTACGTGATTTACTTTGACCAGCTCAAGTACACGACGAACACCCTGTCCAATATTTACGACGGCTATGTGCTGCGCAATGCTGATTTCGGTGACGCAAAGCCCAATAGCGCTGACGGACAGTAATCGACGGAAGGACATAAACTATAAGGCGGTAATTAGAGATGAAAAAGATTTATTTTGCTTTTTTGGCAGCAGCCGTTGTGACGTCTGGAGTTGTTTTTGCTCAGGCTCAGTCTGGTGCAAGCGGTAATACCAGCATTTCCGATCCCGACGCATCTTCAATCGGAAACGACTCAACCCGTGAGGCACTCCGTGAGGTCAGCGTTGACCGTTTTGAGCGCGAAGGCTTCTGGAATGTCCATGCGTCACCTGACTATGGTGTCATTACCGGTCGTCTTTTTGAGGGAAGCCCTGATGCAAAGGAGCCCCTCAATGATGCTGGAAACCAGGAGATGCAGGATACGCATGTCTATGGTGTTAAGATGGAGTTCTTCAAGCGCGGAGTGAATTCATTCTACGTAAGGGCAGCCCGTCCGATTCCGATCGAGGGTGTTACCAAGACGGTTTCTGTCTGGGCTTGCGGACGCAACATGAGCCATGAGCTGTGGCTCCTTGTCCAGGACTATAACGGACACAACTTTGAGCTGTGGATGGGAGCACTTGATTTCTCCGGTTGGAAGAAAATTACGGTTGCCATTCCTCCGACGCCCGATGGAGTTCACGGCATTGTCCAGCAGAGCGTTTATCACGGTGACAAGCCGGGACTCCGCATCCTCGGATTCCGTGTTGACTGCGCTCCGATGGAAGCTCAGGGATCCTTCTTCATGTATCTGGATGATTTGAGGGCTGTTACTGACCTCTATGATTCCGAGAACAGGGATGAGGATGACATGATGGATAACTGGTAATCAGTTGAAATCAGTTGTTTCGTGATAAAAAAGACCGCAGTGTGCTGCGGTCTTTTTTATTTCCGGTCATTCTGCATTATGTGACAGGCATCTGTGCCGGGGCAGGTGTTTTGCATCTTTCTCTACAAATCCTCTAAAATCTTCTCAAGTAAATGCCGATAACAGTAATATGGGAATGAACAGTTTTGTAAATTCAGTGAACCTGCTCCATCGTGAGCTTGACGTGGAAAGCCTCCGCTATCAGGTAACGGCGAACAATATCGCAAACAGCGAGGTGCCGAACTATAAGCGGCAGAGCGTCAACTTCGAAAGTGAGCTTGAGCGGGCTTTTGCTTCACGCGACAATGAACACAATTCTTTCAAAATGCAGACCTCCGATCCGCGCCACATCGAAAGTGAACAGCCGCGGGACTGGATGAAAGTAGAGCCCCGTCGTGTTACTGATTATACAACAGTTTCCAAGGCAAACGGTAACAATGTTGATGCAGAGGAAGAGGCGATGAACCTTGTTCAGATTCAGATGCAGTATGCATTGCTGACCAGGCTGGAAAGTTTCCAGTTTAACCAGATAGATATGGCGATGAAGTCGATTCGTTAGGGAAACGGAGGAATAGAATATGGGTCTTTTTACCAGCATCAACATTGCAGCTACGGGAATGAGCGCTGAGCGCCTGAGGACGGATGTTATAAGCAATAATATCGCCAATGCCAGCTCAACGAGAACGCAGGACGGCGGTCCGTACCGGAAGCAGACGGTGATTTTTGAGCCCATAGCCTCTGAAAAGCCGACCTGGCGTTTCCCGTTCGTTGATGCAGACCAGGATAATGGTCCCGGGAAGGGAGTTCGGGTCCGTGAGATTATTAAGGATGAGACCCAGGGACGCATGGTTTATGATCCGAGCAATCCTGACGCCATCAAGTCCGGTCCGAACAAGGGATATGTCGAGTATCCGAATGTGAATATTGTAAATGAAATGGTTGACATGATCAGTGCCAACCGGGCCTATGAGGCTAACAGTTCGGTCATTGAGGGCAGTAAGGACATGTTCTCTGCTGCTTTGAATATTGCTCAGTAGGGAAGGGACAGATAAATGGAACTGACGATTGGAAGCCTTGAGCTGAACAGGACACATCCTGCTCACCTGGGAACAAAGGCTCTCGGCGTGACGGATGCTTTCGGGGGAAAGGAAAAGGATGCCGTTTCATCTTCTTCCGGCTCTTTTGAAAGCTTCCTGCTCGATGCAATGGAAAAGCTTAATACTCAGCAGACAGATGTCGATAAGTTGGGAGAGAAGCTGATAACGGATCCTGACAGCGTGGACATTCACGATGTTACGATAGCAATGGCAAAGGCCCAGATGTCCTTGACTCTGGCACAGACGGTTGTTGACCGTGTGATAACCGGCTGGACGAATCTTTCTCAGACGAGATAGCAATTTGGACTTTTCAAACTGACTGAAAGGTGTTATAATAGAGAAACTGCCTGTTTTTCAGGCTTTCTCAGATAATAAAATGGGAATTGTTATGTGGGAAATAATTCGTTCACGGGAGGGGAACAATGAACGAATGGTTTAAAAAAAACGTTGGAACCATTAAAGAAAAGTGGGGCAAGTGGTCGCTTGTCCAGAAGATTATTCTCATCGCACTGCTGCTTGCAGTCATTGCGGCGATAGTCATTCTGGCCCGGGTATCTTCAACGCCGTCCACTGTCCGCCTGTTTAATTCACCAGTCACTGAAGAGTCTCAGCGGGAAAGCATCTTGACCCGTCTTGATGCAGATAACGTGAAAGCCTATGTTGATTCTGAAGGCTATATTTCCGTAGAAGATGAAAAGACCGCAAAGAAATGGCGGAGCAAGCTGGTCGCCGAAGGTTATGAACCGTCAGAGAAGGATCCCTGGAGTCTCTTTGATACAGCGAAATGGACCCGGAATGATTTTGATGATAAGGTAAACTATAAGCGGGCCATGGAAGATTCCGTCAAGGCTCATGTTGAACAGCTTGACGGCATACGCTCGGCAAATGTCATACTGACGCTTCCCGAGGAAAGCCTGTTCTCTGATAACCAGAAGCCGACGACGGCTTCTGTCACCATATTTGCCAAATCTGATGATGTCCTCGCGAGCCGGAGCAGGGTGAAAGGAATTCAGCGCCTCATTGCCCGCAGCGTCGAAGGTTTGAACGAAGACAATATTACCATCGTAAACGGTGATACGGGTGAAGAAATCAATGACTTTGAAGGAATGGCGGAAAACGACAAGATCAGTCTTGTTGCGAAGCAGGAGCGGGAAATCCGCAAGCTTGAATCCGAATATTCCAGCCAGGTCCTGAAGCAGCTGCAGACAACCTTCGGCGACAAGCGCGTGAAGGTCACGAACATGACCATTGAGATGGACATGTCGCAGGAAACCTTCTCTTCAAAGGAATACTCTGGTATTACGATAAAGGCTGATAATCCGGATACGGTCTATGATGACAGTGAGATCGTTCATAGTCTTGTCATTTCCGAAGAGACGGTTGACAAGAAGTTTACGGGTACGGGTTACAATCCTGAGGGGCCGGCTGGCGTCGAAGGACAGAATCCCCCTGTCTATTCCGACATGTCAAATGTCATCGGTCAGTCTACAGAGAATGGGGCAAAGCGCAACTATGCCCTGAATGAGAAGAATATCTCCGGTACGAAGTCTCCTCAGAAGGGGCGCCGTACGATTTCCGTCAACATTGATGGAGTCTGGACGTATCCCCTGTATGATGAGAATGGAAAGCTCCGCCTGAGCAATACGGGCGGATATGAACGTGAATACACCCCGATCAGTGAGGAAGACCTGGCACAGGTGACAAAGCTGGTGCAGGGAGCCATCGGTTATGATGCCCAGCGGGGCGACAGCGTGACGGTTACGAATGTTCAGTTTGACCGGACGGAAGAGTTCCGTATGGAAGATGCTGCCTTTATTAAGGCACAACAGACCAAGCGGACCATCTTCTTTGTCCTGCTCGGCATAGCCATCGTACTGATCCTGTTCATCGCCTTCAGGCTGATAAGCCGCGAGATCGAGCGCCGGCGGAGGCTGCGCGAGGAAGAGCTGCTCCGCCGCCAGCAGGCAGAGCGCGAGCAGGCCATCTGGGACGCAAAGAACGAAGATATTTCCGTTACGATGTCCGTCGAAGAGCGCAAGCGGGCAGAACTGCAAGAGAACGCCATTGCGATGGCAAAGGAGCATCCGGAGGATGTTGCCATGCTCATCCGCACGTGGCTTAGGGAGGAGGCGTAATTTATGGCTGACGCAGCGAAATCAGAAAGCCACATCAAGCAGCCGATTAAGCAGGCTGGTGGCGGTGGCGGCGGAAAGAAGAAAGGCGGCCTGAAAGATTATAAGAGCCTCACCGGCAGACAGAAGGCAGCAATCTTCCTTGTTGCATTGGGAAGCGAAGTGTCATCCGATGTCATGAAGCATCTGCGCGAGGATGAAGTAGAAACGCTTACCTTTGAGATTGCCCGCCTTGATGCCATAGATGCAGATTTCAAGGATCAGGTTCTCGAAGAGTTCCAGGAGCTGATGCAGGCACAGAACTTTATCACGACTGGTGGTATTGACTTTGCCCGTGAGCTTTTGGAAAAATCTTTAGGCAGTCAGAAGGCGATTGATATCATTAACCGCCTGACCAGCAGCCTGCAGGTTCGTCCCTTTGACTTTATACGCCGTACTGACCCTGCACATCTGTTGAACTTTGTCCAGCAGGAATATCCGCAGACGATTGCCCTTATTCTCGCATATCTTGAGCCTCAGAAGGCTGCAACGATATTGCAGAACCTCCCGGAGGAAATCCAGCCGGAAGTTTCCAAGCGTCTGGCAACGATGGACCGTACGTCTCCTGACGTTCTTCGTGAAGTTGAGCGCGTCCTTGAAAAGAAACTGTCTACGCTGTCCAGCGAAGATTACACGGCTGCAGGTGGTGTCGATTCTATCGTCGAAATCCTCAACCTTGTCGATCGTTCTTCTGAGAAGGCGATTATCGAAACGCTCGAAGAGGATGATCCTGAGCTTGCAGAGGAAATCAAGAAGCGGATGTTCGTCTTCGAGGATATCGTTATGCTCGACGACCGTGCCATTCAGAAGGTTCTGCGCGAGGTCGATCAGCAGGAGCTTGCAAAGGCACTCAAGGCGGTCGATACGGAAGTTCAGGACAAGATTTTCCGCAACATGTCCAAGCGTGCTGCAAGTATGTTGAAGGAAGACATGGAATTCATGGGTCCGGTCCGCTTGAAGGACGTTGAAGAGTCTCAGCAGAAGATTGTTTCTGTTATTCGTCGTCTTGAGGACAGCGGTGAAATCGTTATTGCCCGTTCTGGTGATGACGAGCTCGTCGAATAGTTGTATTGGATTAGGAGTAAAAAATGGCTCAGACTGTATTCAGACCAAATCAGGTTAACAAGGTAGATGGCGAGATAATCCTTACTCTTCCGAAATCTTTCGTTCCCGAAGTGGTGGAAGTTGAGGAAGAGGAGCCTGAATACACGGGGCCGACTGCCGAGGAGCTGAAGAAAGAAGCTGACGAGTTCAAGCTTCAGTTCGAAAAAGACAAGGCAGCGATGATTGCCCAGGCTCATGCTGAGGCTGATACTATTGTCCGTGATGCCCAGAATGTCGCTTTTGATGAAGTAAAAAAGCAGAGCGATGAAGCAAGTGTCATCAAGAATTCTGCCCGGAAGGAGGCAGAGCAGATTATTGCTGACGCAAAGGCTGAAGCTCAAAAGATTATCGCTGCAGCTGAAGAAGAAAAGGCTTCCATCAGCTCAAAAGCGCAGGGCGAAGGCTTTGAGAAAGGCCGTGAAGAGGGCTTCGAAAGCGGAAAAAATGAGTGTTCCCGCCTGATCGAACGGATTCATAAGATAATTGAGTCCGTCCAGAATAAACGGCAGGAGATACTCGATACGACAGAGCAGCAGATTGTTGATCTCGTTATCCTGATGACCCGTAAGGTTGTTAAGATCATGAGTGACAACCAGAAGAGCGTCATTATGGCAAATGTCGTCCAGGCCTTGAAGAAAGTTAAGGGGCGTGGCGATGTTACTCTCCGTGTAAACCTTGCAGATGTTAAGTTGACGACAGAGCATGTACAGGACTTCATACGTGAGGTCGAGAACATCAAGAATATCGCTATCGTTGAAGACAGCTCCGTAGAGAAGGGCGGCTGTATCGTTGAGACAGACTTTGGTGCCGTTGATGCCCGCATCTCCAGCCAGCTCAGTGAGCTTGAGTCCAAGATTCTTGAGATTTCTCCCATTAAGACGGTCAACAAGGCTGATGTAAAGAACCCCGATAACTAATGTTCCCGGCACAGGGGGGTGGCATGGAAGCGGTAACTTTTTTTGATAAATACGTCAAGACCGTCCAGCGGACAGATACCATAAAATACACCGGCAAAGTCACTGCCGTTAAGGGGCTGATGATTGAAAGCAGAGGCCCCCATTCCGTTATGGGTGAAATCTGTCGTATTGAGATTGCGGGCGGTGAGTACAGTATTCTTGCTGAAGTTGTCGGCCTGGAAGACAATGTCGTCCGTCTGATGGTCTATGGGGATACGAAGGGAATTGAAGTTGGTGACCCGGTTGTAGCCTCAGGCCATGTGCTTGAAGTGCCTGTTGGTCCCGGATTGCTGGGTCGTGTCATTGATGCTACCGGAAAAGCCTACGATGGAAAAGGCGATCTTGCTGCCGAAGATTTTTATCCTGCCATTGCCAGTCCTCCGAATCCGATGGAACGGACTCCCGTCAAGAAACGAATGGTGACGGGAGTCCGTGCTATTGACAGTCTCCTTACGGTGGGTAAGGGTCAGCGGATTGGAATTTTTGCCGGTTCAGGTGTCGGTAAAAGTACGTTGATTTCTACAATTGCACGGAATACGAATGCTGATGTGAATGTGATCGGTCTTATCGGGGAGCGTGGACGTGAAGTCATGGACTTCATTAACCGCGATCTCGGTGTGGAAGGCCTGAAACGTTCTGTTGTTGTTGTTTCAACGAGTGATCAGCCTTCTATTGCGCGTCTCCGTGCCGCATACGTGACAACCGCTATTGCCGAATATTTCCGCGATCAGGGCAGGGATGTCATGCTTATGTTTGACAGTGTGACCCGTTTTGCCCATGCCCAGCGTGAAATCGGTTTGGCGACCGGTGAACCTCCTGCGCAGCGGGGCTATCCGCCGAGTGTGTTTGATATGCTTCCAAAACTGCTTGAACGGACGGGAACGAACGCTAAAGGCAGTATTACGGCATTCTATACGGTTCTCGTTGACGGAGATGACATGGCTGAGCCGATTACGGACAAGGTTCGCGGAACGCTTGACGGTCATATCATTTTAAAGCGGCAGCTGGCGCAGAAGCAGCACTATCCGGCAATTGACATTCTTTCCAGCATCAGCCGCCTTTCCAAGCGGGTTTCCGGTCCCTGTACGCTCAAGGCTGCTCAGACGGTAAAGCGCTGGATGGCTGACTATGCCCAGCAGGAGGAGATGATTCTTGCCGGTGTGTACCAGAAGGGGAATTCGCCTGAGATTGATGAGGCAATAGACAAGCATGATGCTATTGAAGAGTTCCTCTGCCAGGCTGAAACTGAGCATTGTACCATAGAGGATACTCTGCAGCGGCTTTCCGTCCTGAGCGGCGTGGAAATCCCCGAGGATGAATTCCCTGAGATGCCGGCAGGTGCCAGGTACTAGACACGGGGTGCTGACCCTTCATGAAGCGTTTCCGCTATTCACTGCAGAAAATCCTTGACCTCCGTTCTTTCCAGTTGAAACAGGCAGAAATTGAGCTGGGAAAAATAAATGCACAGATAGCAGCAGAGCACCGGCAGCTTGCATTGATTGCATCGCAGCGGCTTTCCATTCAGGCTTCCATGGATGCGAGTGATGATATTACGAGCTTTGCAAATGGTCACGGCTACATCGTTTTCTTGAATCAGAAAAAGGAAGCCTGCGAGGAACGGCTTGCCCTGCTTCAGATTGAAGCAGAAAAGAAAAAGGAACTGGTCAGGGAAGCCATGAAGAAGGAAAAGGTTCTGGAGCGGCTCAAGGAGCATCGCCTGGAAAACTGGAAGGATGAAACGCAAAAGGAAGAGGAAATGGTGACTGACGATGTCGTCACCTCAAAGTATGGGGCCGGTACACATGAGTAGTTTTCCGTACAGGGAAAAGTTCGTATCGTTTCTGCATTCTACGGTCTTCGCGTTCCTTGTCTGCCTTTTTCTTCTGCTGGGTGTATGTCTCCTGCTTCCTCCCTTCCAGACAGCCCTGCTTATCCTGGGAGACCGCCTTGCAGGAAAACAGCTGTCTGAAGCGCTCTGGAAAGGACGTTTCATTGAATGGGGCGGGAAGCTTTTGCTGCCATCGCTTTTATTCTGTGCATATTTGCTTCGGGTTCATCTTGCCGGAGACAGAAGGGCCTGCTTTGATCGTGTCTTCCTGATCGTTACCGGCGTGGTGTGGTTTGTTTTCTGCGGTGCAACGCTCCTGCTGCATGAGCCGTGGCGTGATGAAGTCCAGGCATGGCTTATCGCATATAATAATACGCCTGCGGGAATTTTTCATGAAATGCGCTATGAAGGGCATTTTGTTCCCTGGTTCTTCCTGCTTTTTCCGTTTGCAAAACTGGGATTTCCGCTTCTGACGCTGAATCTCATTTCTTTTGCCGTAATGGGATCCTGCGTCATCCTTTTTCTGTGGAAGGCTCCCTTTTCCCTCTCTGCGAAAGCTGCATTTGTTTTCACCGTCCCGATGGTCTATTATTATCCCGTCGTTTCCCGCTGTTACTGCATCTTTGCCTTCTGTGTGTTTGCACTTGCATCCCTCTTTAAGCAGCGTACTGCTCACCCTTTCCGGTATGCCCTTCTGATCGGTCTGCTTGCCAACAGCCATGCATATGCGGAGGGGTTTGTTGCCGTGCTGACGGCGCATGCCTTTTTTACTGATATAGTTTTTCCCTGGAAGCAGCTTACATCCCGGGAGCGGAAACAGAGGTGTGTAGCCCTTGCACTGGTCATTGCCTGCGTCCTGTTTGCATTCTGCCAGGTTGCACCTGCCTTTGGAAGTTCCTCGTCAGTTCACTCCGGACACCGGATGAGCATTGACAACTTCTTTGATGTGTTTATTCAGATTTTTCTTTCGCTCGATATTTCATCCTTTTCTCAGTTCCTGCTTTTGTTCTTTGTGCTGGCGGGCCTGCACTATCTTGCCTGGGTACGGAAGGGCGAACTGCTGGCGATTCTTGAGCTTTCTGTCCTCTGGATGATTCTGTTTGCGGTCCTCCTGTATGGGGCGTCAATCCCGAGCCGGGCATGGATGTGGTTTTTCGTGTTCCTCTTTGTCCTCTGGCAGCTGGAACCCAAAGCGGGATCAGTCCTGCTGCTTTTGCTGTCAATCGCAGCGTTCAATCCTGCCGTCAATGTGCGGGATTGGAAGTACGAGTTTTCCTGTGCCCGGTCAACGGCTGCCTGCATGAAAGAAACCGTTACACCGGCAGAATGCATCTATCTGCCTCATGCCCATGCAAACTATGCGCTCCTTTTCTTTGCCCCGGACTATGAGTACAGAAGCTTTGAGACAGGGCAGCCTGCGAAGCTGTTCTCGTGGAACAAGGCGGGTCAGGAAACTGCTGCTCAGGATATCAATGCCTGCATCCGGGAACGCTTTGCAGAAAGCGGTGCCGGCTCCCTGATTATCGTCGGATTGAACAATATGCCCGGAATCAACCCGGATACCATTTCCTATGCCTGTGACATCCTCCAGAATCCTGCACCGGCAATCACAGGGGAAAGCTTTTCAGTTTTGAGGGTCTATGACAGGCCTGGTCTGTAAATCTCTCCGTTTCCTTGTATGCTCCGCAGCTATTGCCGTTCTGTTGACTGCCTTTGCTGAGTCGGCCGGGCAGCTTGTCCGGCAGCCGCCTGTCCGGACGCAGCTGGACGAACCGGTAGATGCATACCTCCGTTCGCTGACGCCGATGCAGCGGATTTCGCTTTTGTTCCTCGTGAATATTGACGGCAGTGTATCCTACCGGGCTCTGGAATATGATGATGCCGGAAGTCCCCTTGTACCGGGGGGCTGCCTTTTTTTTTCATATAATGTTGCCTCTTCTGCTGAAAAAGTCATTGCTTTTACGCAGGCGATTACAGACTACTGTGAGCATCACCGGCTGCCGCGTCCCTATACTGCGATTGATCAGGAAGGGGGGAGTGTAAACCGCCTGCGGGAGATAGCCAGTCCCCTCCCGTCCCCGCATCTGGTGTCCCGGATTCTTACTCCCCGGAAAGCCGCAGAACTCTATTCCCTGCAGGGCGAACAGATGGCAGCTCTCGGTTTTGACCTTAACCTGGCGCCGGTCATAGAGGCTGCTGCTCCCTACAACGGAGACTTTCTCGCCCGCCGGATCTATGGTCCTGCAGCAGAATCTGCTGCGTTCAGTTTTGCAGCGGTCCGTGCATATCAGGCACAGCAGGTCATGTGTGCCGTCAAGCATTTTCCCGGAAACTCCAGTACTGATCCGCACAGTGGTGTTTCCGTGATTGCTGCCGGCGAAAAAGAGCTTGCGTTTTCACTGGACCTGCCTTTTTCCTTCACGCTGGCTGCATCTCCTGCCGCAGTCCTGATGTCCCATGCGGTCGTGCCCTCCGTTGACCCCGATACACCCGCAGTCTTGAGCAGGATATGGATTAAGGATGTCCTGAGGGGGGCTTTCGGCTACGAAGGCCTCGTGATAAGTGATGATATCTTCATGGGGGCCCTCTCATCCTTTGACCGGAAGGAGCTGGCCGTCCGGGCGCTTCGGGCCGGTGCGGATGTACTGATGCTGTCCGACAAGTATTTCAGGGATTGTGCCGGTGCCCTGCTGGACGAGGCAGAAAAAGACCCCTCGTTTGCCGCATGCCTGCATGAGGCACAGAGACAGGTCGTCCTGTTCAAGCTGCGTGCCGGGCTGTTCCGGACGCAGAAGGCTGCGGACGGTACGCTGCAACTGGTTGAAGTTTCCCTTCGGGATCAGCGGGGAACTGTTGATGTCCGGCTCAAGGCTTTCCGGGATGCAAAAGAACGGGGAACTTCGTTTTACCGGACCCATTTTACGGGAGATGCACGATGAAGCAGAAGGATGCTGCCCTCAGGCAGATGCGTCAGGGCGGGGAGGGCTTTGAATCGTACTATGCAGCCCTGTTTCAGGCCCGCTGGCCGGTGCTCAGGGAGTCACTGCGGCAGGATCCCCTTTATATCCAGATCGATTTCAGCCGGGCGGATGAAGCGTGCCAGCCCTACTTTATCGATGCTGCGAGTGTCTGTGCGGCCCTCTGCCTGCCGGTCCGTCGCTATGGCAATGCCGGTCGGGATGACTGTCCCGGGGAAAGCGTGCTCGACATGTGTGCAGCCCCCGGAGGAAAAAGCCTTGTCCTTGCGGGGGGGCTGGCAGAAGGAAGCCGTTTGTACTGCAATGAACTGTCCCCGGACCGAAAAGCCCGTCTGGACAGCGTACTGGCAGCTTCGCTGCCTGCGGCCCTGCGCCGGCAGCTTGTTACGAGCTGCCGCGACGGGGCAAGCTGGTGCCGGAGGGAGACAGATGCCTTTTCTGCAATCCTCCTTGATGCCCCCTGTTCAAGCGAACGCCATGTCCTTGGGGACCACAAGTATCTGGCGCAGTGGTCTGCTTCCCGCATTAAGTCGCTTGCCGCTCGCCAGTGGGCCCTGCTTTCTTCGGCATTCCGCCTCCTGCAGGAGGGCGGTTTTCTCTTGTATGCTACCTGCGCACTTGCTCCTGACGAAAATGACGGCGTACTCTCCCGCCTGTTCAAGAAATTCCCGGATGCCCGCCGGATAGAACGGACTGCGATGGCTGAATGCTTTGAAGCGCGGCTTGGCAGCTTTTCCGGGATGCTGACAGCCGGTAATGCAGGCAGTGCCGATGCGGCCGGACTCCTTCGGACGACCTTCTCACAGGCAGAGGAGACGGAATGGGGGCTGCAGATTCTTCCTGACCGGAGCGGAGGGGCAGGGCCGCTGTTTTTTGCCCTCGTCCGCAAAGGCTCGGCATAAAGCCTTCTGCTGCAGGCGTGCAGCCCCCGTGCAGCGGACGTTTCCTCCGGTACTTTCCTGCCCAAGCGTTTCCTGCAGTTCCTACAGTTACTGCTTGCAATAATATCCGCAAGCATATACAATAATGGACAATGGTAGACATATCTTTTAGTCCGAATGAAAGCAAGCTCAAGCAGATAACCGAAATACGGCAGCAGCTGGCGTCCATTAAAGATATTGATATCCTGCTGGAAAATACGTTGACTGCAGCGCGGCGGATTGCACATGCCGATGCAGGCTCCATCTATGATTTTGACGAGGAAAAGAATCAGCTGAAAATTCTGTACACCCAGAATGACACGCAGCTGCGCAAGCTGAAACCGGGGGAAAAGCTTCCCTATGTTTCCTTCGTTGTTCCCGTCAACGCCCAGTCCATATCAGGCTACAGCGCTCTCAGGAAGACGACTGTCAACATCCCCGACGTGTACAATATGGATGAGTACATTATGGACGGTGACGGTCTCGTCAAGCGTCCATACAACTTTGATAAGACAAACGACATTACGACGGGCTACCATACCAAGTCAATACTGACCATGCCCTTCTCCCTGTCAAACGGAATGGTTCCCTGCGTCATGCAGATTATCAATGCGATGGACGAAGAGGGCAATGTGATTCCTTTCAGCAAAGAAACGGAATTCTACATCTCCTACTTTGCCGAGAGCGTTACCCAGGTCTTTGAATACGCCTACTTTACCAAGCAGCTGATTGAACGACTGGTGAAGATGGCAAACTACCGTGATCCCCGGGAGACCGGTTCCCATGTTGACCGGGTTTCAAGCTTTTCGCTTGAAATTTACGACCGCTATGCGGTGGATAAGGGCATTCCCGAAAATGAACGGAACCGCTTCCGGGATAACCTGAAGCTTGCTGCCAAGTGCCATGATGTCGGCAAGGTCGCAGTATCCGACCGGATCCTGAAAAAAGAGGGGCTTTTGACGGATGAAGAGCGTTCTGTCATGAAGGGGCATACCTGCATCGGCGCGCAGATTTTTACGCCGGTCGAGAATGATCTGGACCAGATGGCGCTGGATGTCTGCCTGCATCACCATGACCGCTGGGAAGGCGGGACTGTCGGTTTTCCTGCCGGTTTTGACTATAATGCCTATGAACCGGAATCCTTTATGCCTGTGATGACGGAACAGGCGTGTGCCGGTGAACAGATTCCCCTTGCAGCCCGGATTGTTGCCCTTGCGGATGTATATGACGCTCTCAGGCACCGGCGCTATTACAAGGCCGAGTGGTCGCTTGAGGACACAATCAATGAGATAAAAAAAGAAGCCGGGCATCAGTTTGACCCGGCTGTCGTTGCTGCCTTTCTTGCGGTGATTGACCGCATCGAGGCAATCAATAAGGCAATTTCATAGGCTGCTACGGGCTTTTGCCCGGCTTTTGCCCGGGCCCTGCCCCTGCTGTTCCGGCGGGGGCTGGCTGCACTATTTCTTTTCTGCCATCTTCTTAATGGCCTTGAGCATGTCTTCTACCTCATTCTTGTTGAGCACGCGCATAATCTTTATCTTCGTGCCGTCAATCTGGAAGGGGGCTTCCGGCGTTCCCGTTCCGATGACCTGGACAAAGGGCGTCTTCGGATTGCCTTCTGCGACATCAACGACCTGCGCAACCTTTCCGTTGGAAAGGTATACATAGACGCCTATCGGATAGAGGGAAATGCTGTAAAGCAGGGCCTTTGTCACCGTATCGTCGTACTGGCGGTTTGAGTTGCGGAGCAGCTCAATCAGGGCTTCGAACGTTGACCGTTCATCCCGGTATTCGCGGGGGGCAGAAATGGCTTCAAAAGAGCAGGCGAGGGCGATAATCCGTGCATAGAGGGAAATCTTGTCGCCCGTAACATGGCGGGGATAGCCGGAGCCGTTCATCCGCTCGTGATGTTCCAGTACGGCAAGCTGGATGTTCAGGGAGAAATTTGCCTGCTTCAAGATGTTGAAGCTGACGATCGGATGCGTATTCATCATGATCTTTTCCGGCTGGGAAAGGGTCTTGTCGTTCATGTAGAGCTGGGGCGGCAGCAGAATCATCCCTATTTCATGCAGCATGCAGGCCGTTGCAAGCTCTACGAGCTTGTCTTCGGGGAACTGGAGCTGCTGGGCAACCGCAACGGCGACAATTGTGCTGCGGAGGCTGTGATTGACGAGGAAGTTCTTTTCGGTCATCTCCGGGGTTGAGATGATGCGGAGCGCATGACGGCGGTTACGGCGTACAAAGCTGCACAGTTCACCCATTTTTTCCGTGATTTCGCTCATGGTGAAGCTTTTGTTTGTTGCATAGAAGGTATACACCGAATTTATGTATTCAGCAAAATTCCGGTAGACTACCTTTGCCTGCTCGTATTCCTCACCGCTGATGGAAACCGTCCCTTCCTGGTCGCTTTGACCTTCTGCAACGGGGGCCTCCGGTTTTTCTGCCGCTGCCTGCGGAGCGGCCTTTTCCGATTTTGAATCTATAAAGTCATTTACGTCTACAGTCTCTGTTTTTGCATCAATATCTGCTGCCTGCCTGCTTGAAAGCCCCTTGTTTGCTGCTCCTGCAGCGGGGCTGTCAACCTGCTGGGGGGCACTGACGTGAGCAATGACCTTTCCGTCCGTATAGACTTCAGTAAAGCCCCATTCCGACAGGTCTTTGATCTGGTCTTCCGTAAAGACACAGCCAGAGGGGAGGAGTAAAAAATTCTTGTCCAGCATCACATCAGCTGAAAATTTCTGCTCTGGAGTAATTGAATCTGTTTTTACTGCGTTCATACATTCCCTCGCTGTCTTTATCGGCATAAAACCAAGATAGTATAAACCGCTTTACAGGAAAAGTAAAGTTTTCCTGTGTCTGCAGGGTATGGGGCACCTGCGCATAAGCTATGGGGCCTGTGCCCATAAGCTACGGGGCCCCTGCCCATAAGCTATGGGGCCTATGCCCATAAGCTATGGGGCCCCTGCTGTTTGTGTCCGACAGGGACTTGACAGAAGGAGAATGCTTCGCTATAGTTCTGTCAGTTACCGAACAGACGGTAACTTTGATTTGAAGGGCAGGTTTGAAGGGGAAGCCGGCTGTATGCCGGTTCGGAGGGGCAGCGTTTGCCGGAATGGCAGCGGAGGCAGCATCGTATGGAAGCAGAAACGCAGGCTACAAGGATTCCGAAATCCGGTACGAGGGAACGGATTCTTGAGGCCGCATTCTCATTTTACCGGGATTACGTCTTTGAGAATGTTTCCCTGTCAAAAATTGCCTCCCGGGTCGGCATAAGCAAAGCTGCCATTTTCAAGCATTTCAAGACGAAAGATGCCCTGATCGCTGCGATGGACGAGCGTGCTTTTTCCCATCTGGCATCTGTCCTGCAGGAAACGCAGGCGCTGTTCCGGGAAGGAAAACGGAGAAATGCCCTTGCGCTCATCATCAGTCATCTTGCCGGAAACCGTGAAGAAACCTTCTACCTTGTTTCGACCGTTCCCCGCCTGACCGTTGACACGATTATCATACAGCTGCGCGGACGGGGGGTGAGTCTCTTTGACAACATCTTTGAGCAGGACGGCTCCCTGAAGGACGAAAACCTCTATTACATCACGGTGTTTACCGCTTCAACCTTCCTCTGTTTCCTGATGTTCTGGTTTTCCTCGGAAGGGGCGGCTCCGGCTGGTTCAGGGAAAAGCATTGCCGTCTTTACGGAAAAATTCAACCGGCTCATACAGGACGGGCTCGGTTGCCTGGAAGATATTGCTGATTTTGAGCTGCTTGAATCCCGCTGTGATGAAGGAATGGCTGCCGTCCTGCCGCTGAACCGCGCATTTACTGCGCTTGTTGCCGTCATAGAACGGAACGGCATACAGGGCGTTACGGTCGAAGCGATAGCCGGAGAGTTGGGACTGGCAAAAAGCAGCCTGTATTCGTCATTCAAGAGCAAGGAAGATATGATACGCAAGCTGATTGAAGAGGAGCTTACAAACCTCTATAAATCGGTTCTGTGCAATGTCAGGGCTTTTTCTTCCTGCGGTGAGCGGGTCTACATCCTCATGCGGACCTCGCTCTGCTATTTCCTTGACCGCCCCGGCATCATCAGCATTTTCCAGAGCTTTGTCCTGTCCGGACGGACTCATGTGCTGGGGGAAGAACTGCATGCCGGAAAGCCTGCATTCTGCGGCTTCCTCGAAGAAATTGCCGGGCTTGATTTCGTGCCTTCCCTGCCGGACGTCGGAATCCGTGGATTCGACCGGAAGATGCTGCTTGCCTGGCTTTTTTCCCTGCCGACGATGCTCTACATGCACTGCCGGATTCACCGGCTCGGCAGGAATGAAATGCTGTGTGTGGTACGGAGGCTCTACGGCTTCCTGAATACAGGAATAAACGGCTGGAACTGAAGGTGTGGTACTGAAGGTATTTTATGGAAGAAATGAAACGAAAAATGAAACGGGGCAGACAGGAGGAGCAGGTGTATAGGGAGCATGTATCCAGTTTGCAGAAAAAGGCTGCCTGGTGCCTGAAACTGTTGCTGCTTGTCAGTCTGATCGGGCTGCCGCTGCAGGAGGCCGTTCCTCAGGGGCAGCGGACCTTCACGGTGGATGAGGCGGTCGCCTGGGCTCTGGAGAACAGCCGGACCCTCAAGAGTGCGGACATTGACCTTGAAATAAAGCGGCGGACTGCACAGTATGCCTGGAACGTCTTTATTCCGACCGTACAGGCAAGCGGAACCCTGAGCCGGCAGAATTCCATCAGCATGGATTCGTCAAAAAACATGATAGACCTGTCCAATGCAATCGGTGAGATGGGGGTTGCGATGGGGAACATGGGGTCTTTGCTGACAACCGGAACCCCGGGGACATCGGTGTATCACAAGATTCCCTACCCGGATGAAACGGAGTCCATGCACTGGGCAGCCGTCGGGAACATCGGTGTCAGCCTCAACCTGAGCCTTGCCTATATTGCGCAGATACAGGCAGCGAAGGCTGACTATGAGGGCGGACGCATCAGCTGGGAGCAGAGCCGGCGGGAGACCGTTACGAGCGTCAAAAAACTGTTCTACGGTCTCCTCCTCCAGCAGGAAAACATCAGGCTGCAGGAGCAGTCGCTCGAAAATGCCCGCAAGCGCAACGTGCAGGCACGGGCAAACTGGGATGATGGCAAAGTACCGGAGCTGAGCTACCTGCAGGCCTATGTCTCCTACGAGAATATGAAGCCTGCCGTTGCCGAGGCAAAACGGACCCTGAACCAGCAGCTGGATACCTTTGCTTTCCTGCTGGGACTGCCGGTCGGAACAAAGCTGACGCTTTCCGGCTCCGTCGAGCCGTCGTATGTGGAACTGGATGCTGACACGCTCATCATTGAGCACGGCGGCCAGGCGCTTGACATCATGTCGCTCATGAACACAAAGCTGACTCTCCAGCATAACCTGAAGGCCCTGAATTTTTCCCTTGCGCCTGCCCTTGCCTTGAACTGGGGTGTGCAGCCCATGCTGACAAATGCCTTTGATACAAACTGGTTTGAGGCGGATAACTGGAAAGATTCCGGTTCGCTGAGTGCGACGCTTGCCTGGAATATTACGAATCTGCTGCCGTTCTCTGCAACGCGGCTCCAGGCGAAGGAATTGAAGGACAACATCCGCAAGCTGGATATTTCGCTTGAGACCCTGCGTGAGAACCAGAAAATGCAGGTCCGCAAGGCCGTCGACACGATGAATTCCTCCCGGGAACAGATAGAATCGATGAGCCGCAACATAGACCTTGCCCAGCGGTCCTACCGGTCCATGGAGCAGGCCTATCAGGCGGGAACTGCAGAGCTGCTTGACCTCCGCGATGCAGAAAGCCAGCTGAATCAGACGAAGCTCGGCCTGCTGAATCAGAAATTCAACTATATTTCTGCCCTGCTTGATCTGGAGCAGCTTTTGAACATAGAACTCCTGGAGACGCAATGAGCACAATGAACAATAGCATGAAAAGCTTGAAAAGCATGAAAAAGAGGCGGTATATGCCGTCTGTACTGGCTGTCCTTGCCCTGACGGCTGCCCTTTCTTCCTGTCAGAAGAAGGCTGCAGCCCCCGTTCAGGAGACGGTCGAAGAAGAAGCTCTCGTATATGCCGTCAATGCCTATCGGATTTCTGCAGAAAACCTTGACGAATATCTGGAATTCGGCGGCGACGTTGCCTCGACTTCTTCCGTCGATGTCATGCCGGACCAGGCCGGCAAGCTGACGAGAATCCTGGTTGCGGTCGGTGAAAAAGTACAGAAGGATCAGGTGCTTGCCTACGTCGATGCGAGCCGTCCCGGCATGACCTATAAGGCGAGTCCCGTCAAGGCACCCGCTGCCGGCCGCATCATTTCATTTACGCCGACGGTCGGAGCAACGGTTTCTCAGGCGATGGTCATTGCACGGATCAGTGCGACCGATGACCTGGAAATAAAGACGAGCGTTGCCGAGCGCTTTGTGAGCAGGGTCCGGCAGGGCCAGTCCGCAACCGTCAGCTTTGATGCCTATCCCGGGGAAAGCTTTACGGCAAAGGTCTTTGAAGTGAGTCCCGTGCTGGATACGGCAACCCGCACGATGGCAATAAAGCTCCGCCTTACCCCTGCGGATCCCCGGGTAAAGGTCGGCATGTATGCCCGCATCCGCCTGATAACGGACAGCATCAGGAATGCCATCGTTATTCCGGCTGGGACGGTGGTCATGCGTGACGGGGAGAGCTATGTGTTCAAGGTTGCCTCCGGTCCGGGGCAGACGGTTGCCCGCCTGCAGAAAGTGACCCGCGGCATGACCGTCGATGACAAGTGCGAGATAACGGCGGGGCTTGCACCGGGAGATCAGATTGTATCCAAGGGCCAGTCGCTCCTGAATGACGGGTCTGCCATCAATATCATCGCAGTGACAGGCGATGATGCTGCGCACTAGGGGGAACGGCGAATGACTATTTCAGAGCTTGCCGTCAAGAAACCGGTGACGACCCTGCTTGTCTTCATCATGCTGATTGCGATGGGCATTTACTGTACCCTCCAGCTGCCGATGGACATGTACCCCAACATGGAACTGCCCTACATGCTCATTATGACCAGCTATCCGAACGCGGGACCGGAAGAGGTTGAGCAGAGCCTGACCCGTACCCTCGAGTCTTCGCTGTCCGGCCTTTCCGGGCTCAAGAAGATGCAGTCCCAGTCGTCTGCCGGTCAGAGCCTCATTATTCTGGAGCTCAATTTCGGAACGTCGCTGGACAATGCGGCAAATGAAATCCGGGACAAGATAGACCTGGTCCGTTCCTACCTGCCTTCCGATGCGGAAACGCCCGTGACGATAAAGGCGGACCCGTCCATGCTCCCCATGATGACGCTGGCACTCAAGGGCAACCGTACGGCGGAGGAACTGCGCGACTATGCGGAAGATATTGTCCAGCCGCGCCTGGAACAGATAGACGGCGTTGCTTCTGCCAGCGTTTCCGGCGGCCGGGTAAAGTCCGTCAACGTCGACATCCCCCGCGACCGGCTTGAAGCCTACGGCCTGTCCATCTCGACCGTTGCCCAGATGATCGGGGCGCAGAACCTGCAGTCGTCGGGCGGTACCATCCGGACGGGTGACATGAACTATACGCTCAAGACCAACGGCAAGTATTCGAGCATCGAAGACCTTAAGAATACCGTTGTTTCCTACAAGGTTTCGCAGGGCGACGGCATGTCGCCTCCCGAGGTTAAGACGATCCGCCTGCGGGATGTCGCTGACGTCTATGAAGGCTACAAGACCGAAAGCAGCTATGCCTACCTTGACGGCGAGCAGTGCGTCATGCTGAGCGTCACCAAGCAGAGCGGTTCCAACTCCGTCAGCGCGGCAAAGAAGGTCCGTGCCGCCATGAAGACAATCAAGGGCGATCTGCCCGGTGACGTCGAACTCATCGAAACGTCCAATACGACGGACGTCATTGAACAGACGATTGCCGAAGTCGTCCGCTCCGTCGTGCAGGGTGCCCTCCTTGCCGTCCTCGTGCTCTTTGTGTTCCTCCGTTCGTTCAAGAGTACGATTATCATCGGTCTTGCCATTCCGATATCCGTCTGCATTACCCTGCTCTTGATGTACTTCACGGACATCACCCTGAACATGATTTCCCTCGGCGGCCTTCTTTTGGGAATCGGTATGCTCGTTGACAACTCGATCGTTGTCCTTGAGAACATATTTTCGTATACGCAGAAGGGTTCCAAGCCGACCGTTGCGGCAATCCTCGGGTCCCGCGAGATGATCATGTCGATTACGGCAAGTACCCTGACTTCCGTCTGCATCTTCCTGCCGATGCTGCTGTTCAAGAAGCAGCTGGGAATCATGGGCCTCTTCTTCAATGACCTGGCCTTCACGATTATTTTCTCCCTCATGTGTTCCCTCATCGTTGCAATCGCCCTGGTGCCGGTGCTGACGTCCCGCTACCTGAAGATAACGAAGCTTGCCGAGGGGCGGCGGGGAATCAGCTGGGGGATAAACCGGGGCATTGACGGCATCTTCGGGGCAATCGACACGGCCTATTCCAAGGGGGTCCGCTTTGTCATCCACCTGCGCTGGCTGTTTATTCTCCTTGTCCTGTTCCTGCTTGTTGCATCGGTTTTTGCCATAAAATCGATCGGCTTTATCTTTATGCCGGCATCGCCGTCCGATACGGTAACCGTGAGCTTTGACCTGCCCAAGGGAACGGCCCTGAACGTAACGAATGAGACGGTGACCGATTTTGTCAGGACCGTGCAGGGGGAGCTGAAGGGCGTCAGGTATACGTCCGTGTCGGTCGGCGGCAGCAGCTGGTTCTCTTCTGCTGCGGAAACGAATACTGCTTCCGTTACCTATTCCCTCTATCCGGCAAGCGAGCGGCTTGAAGGCTACGACAACGAAGCAAGTGCGAAGGCAAAGCTCCGTAAGTATTTTTCCGCCTTCCCGGGTGCAAGGCTGTCCTTCAGCTCAAACAATATGAGCGGTGTGTCCTCCGGGAACATCAGCATTGACCTCAGGAGCAATGACCTGGCCCTGCTCAGGTCCACGGCGGAGCGCATACAGGCGGTGCTGGAAGAGAAGGCGACGGATGCCGTACAGGCGGTCAACACTGACCTTGAGGAAGGCCTGCCGCAGGTTGAGATTTCAGTGGACCGCGATAAGCTCTACGACATGGGACTCAACATCTATGGCGTCGGTTCGGAGGTTTCCGCTGCGATAAACGGAACGACCGCCAGCCGCTACACGAAGGGGGGAGACGACATTGATGTCGTCGTCCAGCTTTCCGAGGCGGACAAAAAAAAGGTTTCCGATCTTGACCAGATTTTCGTGCTGAACAATTCCGGTGTCCGTGTTCCCCTGTCTTCGATAGCATCGTATACCGAAGGTACGTCACCGGTTTCAATCCTGCGCGAGAATCAGGCCCGCATGCTTCATGTCACGGTGGAACCTGTTCCGGGCCTCTCGCTCGATGTCGTACAGTCGCGGGTCAAGCAGGTGATGGACGAGAACCTGCCCAAGGACGAAAACATAACGATTTCCTTCTCCGGTGACTATGAGGACATGATCGAGACGGTCGTGAATTTTGTGGCCATCGTCATTATGGCTGCAGCCCTCGTGTTCATCGTTATGGCAAGTCAGTTTGAATCGCTGATAGACCCCTTCATCATCCTCGTGACGATTCCCTTCTCATTCATCGGCGTCATCGCGATTTACCTGCTGACCGGCCAGCAGCTCAACGTCATAACCGTCATGGGTGTCCTTGTCCTCGTGGGTACCATCGTCAACAACGGTATCGTCCTCGTGGACTATACGAACCTGCTGCGCAAGCGGGGCTATGAGCTGGAAGAAGCCTGCGTACAGGCTGCAAAGAGCCGCCTGCGTCCGATCCTGATGAGTACGCTGACGACCGTCATTTCCCTGACGCCGATGGCCTTCTTTCCTGCGGAAGGTTCCGAGATGATGCAGCCCATCAGTTTGACCGTATTCGGGGGCATGACCTTCGGTTCAATTATGACATTGTTCATCATGCCCGCCATCTACTTTATCGTGAACAAGGGCCGTCTGAAGCGGGCTCTGCGGAAGGAGGAGAAGCGGAAGGAGCGGGAGCTCAGGGAGGAACGTGCGTCAAAGCGCAGGCTCGGAAGCCTTGCCGCCGTGGAGGTGCTGCATGGAAACTAAGCAGCCGCAGGTTCCGGCAAAAGCCGGCGGGCCGCTTCAGCGGATCCGCCTTGAGATTATCTTTTCCCAGGCTCTGGAGGAGGACTTTCAGCAGGCCTGCAGGGACGTGCAGGTCGGCAGCCGTTTTACGAAGTTCGAATCGGTCATGGGGGCGGGAACCAGCGATCCCAAGCTCGGGGATGCGGTATGGCCGCAGCTGAACATGATGTATGTCATTTACTGCGATAAGGATGAGGCGAAGAAGCTCTGCACCGTCGTCAGGAAGCTGCGGAAAAAGTTTTTGACCGAAGGCATTGCCTGCTTCATGAGCCGGGCAACGGAGCTGTAGCATGGCGGGAGAAAGGGGCGGCTTGGAACGCGGGGTGAGCCTGAGAAAAATCGGCGTGCAGTACCTGTGCATCGGCTACGCGATTTCTCTCTTTTTTTCCGAAGCATCAAGTCTCCTGTACTCCTTTTCCGGTCTGGCAGCCATAGAAAACGAGGTGTTTGCGGACTGGGTGGAATACGGCAAAGGCTCCCGCCTGGATGAGATCGCCAGTTCGGGCGGTTTTGTCCTGCCGGTCGTCTGCATGATTTTCTATGCCTTGCCCCTGTTCCGGGGAAAGCGGACTCCGCTCGCTGACCGGCGGATCCTCAATACGCCGATTGCCGCCGCAATCTTCGTGCTCATGGGCTGGCTGGTAGACTTCGTCATCCGCTTCGGCGCCGCCCTGTCGGTGCATCTTTCCGGCGAACGCAATTTCCTGTCTGTCCTGCTGATTTTTCCCCTGTCAACGGTCATCACGGCCCTTCCGCCCATAACGCTCACCTACCTTGCACTTGAAGTGTTCAACCGGATGGCGGTGCTTCCCCGGCTCTTCCCCGACGGAAGCATTTTTTCCGTGAAGGGGGCGGTCAAGCCTTCGCTCAGTATCCTCTTCATCATGGCCTTCTGTGCGGTCTGCCTGTACCCCGTCTTTGAGATGACCTCCTTCCTGATATTGCGGAGCTATCAGCTGACGGGCATCGTCTCGTTCAGGCCGCTTTTGCACTGCCTCCTGCCGGTCCTGCTTGCCGTCCTCATCATGGCGATCCTCCTGCACCTGATACGCAAGCCCCTCAAGCTGCTGTCCGCCGCCGTCGGCAGGGTGGAGCAGGGGGACTACTCGCAGGGGGTGCAGCATGTCTCGAACGACGAGTCGGGCATCCTTGCCGACGGCTTCAACAAGATGACCGCATCCCTTGCGGAGAAGGAGTTCCTCCGTGATACCTTCGGCAGGGTCGTGGACCCGCGCGTGCGCGACTATCTGATGACCGGTAATGTTCCCCTCCAGGGGGAAAGCCGCGAGGTAACGGTCCTGTTCTGCGACATACGGAGCTTTACGGCGATGAGCGAGAAGCTGACGGCGGCAGAGGTCGTTTCCTTCCTGAACGGCTATTTTTCTGCGCTCGGGGGCTGCATTACGCGGAACAACGGCATCATCAACAAATACATCGGGGATGCAATCATGGCGATTTTCGGCGCCCCCCTGCCGTCTGACCATCATGCGCAGGATGCATTCAGGGCTGCGCTGGAAATGCGGTCGGCCCTTGCACGGCTGAACCGGGGCTATGCGGCGGAAGGAAAGCCTCCCGTCCGTTTCGGCATCGGCCTGCACACAGGACCGGTCTTTGCCGGTACGATCGGCACAAAGGAACGGATGGAATATACGATAATCGGCGATACCGTCAATACCGCAAGCCGGATTGAGTCCCTGTGCAAGCAGTATGCCGTGGACATCCTCATTTCCGGCAGTACGGCCCGGCAGCTCTCCTTTGCAGACGGAGCCTCACCCCTTGTCTTTACCGATAATGCGGACATTCGGGGAAAGGAACTGCCCGTGCAGGTCTATGCCGTCAGGTAGCACATGCCGGAATAACGCTGACTGAATCCTTTTCAAACGTAGCTGATGCCCTTTCAGTGGCGTACTCCCTCCTTTTTTTTCTGTTTACTAGTATGTCAGTATCGAAATTCTACTTGACAATGAGAAAAACTGTGCTAAAATGAGAGTGTTAGTGTGAAATACTAGCATGTTAGTTGTTTCGCAAATGAATCGCTGGAGGGGAGCAATGGTGCGAAACAAAAAACGCCTGCTATACTGCGGGCTTTCCGCTCGGACGGCCCGCTTTTCAGATAGAAACGGAGGAATTGTCAATTATGGAAATGACTTTACGGTGGTACGGGACGGGCTTTGACTCGGTAACCCTGCAGCAGATTCGCCAGGTACCGGGAGTGCACGGCGTTATTACAACCTTGTATGATTCCGTTCCCGGCGAGGCATGGGAGCTTGCGGCAATCAGGAAAATCAAGAAAGAGGTCGCAGATGCGGGCCTGAAAATTGCCGGAATCGAGAGCGTCAACATTCACGACGACATCAAGACGGGCGGCGGAGACCGTGACAAATACATCGAGAACTACATTACGACGCTGGAGCGGCTGGGGCAGGAAGACATCCGCATGGTCTGCTACAACTTCATGCCCGTGTTTGACTGGACGCGCAGTGAGCTTGCCCGCGTGTGCGAGGACGGCTCAACCGTGCTTGCATACAACTCCAAGGCTATTGACGCGATAAAACCTGAGGAGATGTTCAACTCGCTCGACAAGGATGCGGGCGGCTTCATCCTGCCGGGCTGGGAACCCGAGCGCATGGCCCGCGTCAAGGAGCTTTTTGCCCTGTATAAGGACATAGACAATGAGAAGCTTTTTGCCAACCTCGTCTACTTCCTGAAGGCGATTATGCCGGTCTGCGACAAGTACGGCATCGATATGGCGATTCATCCCGATGATCCCGCATGGCCGGTGTTCGGGCTGCCCCGCATCATTACCTGTCAGGAGAACGTCGTCCGCATGCTCAAGGCGGTAGACAATCCCCACAACGGACTCACCTTCTGTACGGGCAGCTACGGGACGAACCGGAAGAACGACCTCTGCGAGATGATTAAGGCCGCGACGGGAAGAATCCACTTTGCCCACATCCGTAACCTCAAGTTCAATACGGCGATAGACGATCCGGTGCAGGACTTTCAGGAGTCAGCGCACCTTTCCAGTGCGGGAACATTCGACATGTTCAAGATTGTCCGCACGCTCTACGAGACCGGTTTTGACGGCATTATCCGTCCGGACCACGGCCGCATGATTTGGGGCGAGAAGGCGATGCCCGGTTACGGTTTGTATGACCGTGCCCTCGGTGCTGCCTATCTGAACGGTCTCTGGGAAGCCTGCGAGAAGACGATTGACCGCAGCGGAATGACCCTGTACAGATAAGGAGTAGTATATGAAACTGACTGCTGAAGGAATAAGCGGTGCGAATGCTGCGGAGTGGAAGGCAAAAGGCTATGAGCTCCCGGCATTTGACCGTGCGAAGGTAGAAGCTGCGACAAAGGCACAGCCCTTCTGGATTCACTTTGGAGCGGGGAATATCTTCCGCGCTTTCCAGGCAAACGTGGTGCAGGAACTTCTGAACAAGGGTGTGTTGGACCGCGGCCTCGTCGTTGCGGAAGGCTACGACTACGAGATCATCGAAAAGATGTATCGTCCGCACGATAATATCGGGGCACTCGTTACGCTCAAGTCGAGCGGCTCTGTCGGAAAGACTGTTGTTGCTTCGATTATGGAATCACTTGCCGCAGACAGCGGCAATGAAGCGGACTGGGCCCGCCTGCGTGAGATATTCCGCTCGCCGTCGCTCCAGATGGTGACCTTTACGATTACCGAAAAGGGCTACCTGCTGAAAAACGCAGCCGGCGTGTCCATGCCGGGTGTTGAAGACGACTTTGCTACCGGTCCCGTCCTGCCGAAGTCCTACATCGGTAAGGTTGTGACCCTCCTGCACGAGCGCTTTGCAAACGGAGCACTGCCTGTCGCAATGGTCAGCATGGACAACTGCTCTCACAACGGCGACAAGCTCTATGCTGCGGTCAATGCGTTTGCAAAAGAATGGGAGCAGCGCGGGGTATGCAAGCAGGGCTTCCTTGCCTACGTGAACGACAAAAGCAGGGTGAGCTTCCCCTGGACGATGATAGACAAGATTACGCCCCGTCCCGATGTGAAGATAGAGCAGATTCTTGCCGCTGACGGGCTTGAGCAGCTTGAGCCCGTCATCACGAGCAAAAAGACCTACGTTGCACCTTTTGTCAACGCAGAGGAGTGCCAGTACCTTGTCATCGAGGATTCCTTCCCGAACGGACGGCCGCAGCTGGAAAAGGCGGGACTGTACTTTACCGACCGTACGACCGTAGACAAGGTGGAAAAGATGAAGGTCTGCACCTGCCTGAACCCCCTGCATACCTTCCTTGCCCTGTCCGGCTGCCTTTTGGGCTATACGCTGATTGCCGACGAGATGAAGGACGAAGATCTGCTGCGTCTGGTCAAGCGGCTCGGATACGAGGAGGGACTTCCCGTTGTGGTTGATCCCGGCATCATCAAGCCGCGCAATTTCATCGATGAGGTGGTGGGCATCCGTATTCCGAATCCTTTCATGCCGGACACGCCCCAGCGGATTGCCTGCGATACGAGCCAGAAGCTTCCGATACGCTTCGGCGAGACGATAAAGGGCTATCTTGCACGGAAGGATCTGGACGTTGCATCGCTCAAGGTCGTGCCGCTCGTGTTTGCCCTCTGGCTCCGCTACCTGATGGCAGTGGGCGATGACGGTAAGGCATTCGAGCTCAGTCCTGATCCCCTGCTTGCCGAGGCACAGAAGTATGTCGCCGGCGTACAGCTCGGCGCAGATGCTGCGGCCGTGGCGGCTGCCCGTACGGCGGTGGAACCGCTGCTGCATCGGGCGGAGATCTTCGGCGTCGACCTGTTCGATGCGGGGCTTGCGGATGCGGTAACGGATTATTTTGCCCGTCTGATTGCCGGTCCCGGCGCCGTTCGGGACGTGCTCAAGAGCCTGTAGTCTGAGAGGCATGAGGGGCCTGTGTTCCCGTTGTTCGGGGGCACAGACGTATAGTGCGAGGGGCCGCAGGCCTCTCATTGGCTGGGACGGTCAACGTCCCAGGCGTTGCTGTCGGTTGCCTTGAAGCTGCGCTGTCGGTTGCCTGGAAGCGTTGCTGTCGGTTGCCTAATTCCTGCGAATGCTATATAGTAAGGCCATATATATTTTGAGGAATACTATATGAAACTTACTTGTGGCATCGTGGGACTGCCGAACGTCGGCAAGTCCACCATCTTTTCTGCCCTGACCAAGGCCCCGGCTGCTGCCGAAAACTATCCGTTCTGTACGATTGATCCGAATGTCGGCGTTGTTGATCTGCCCGACGAACGGCTTGACTTCATGGCATCCATTTTTCAGCCCAAAAAGAAAATACCCGCTTCCGTCGATTTCGTCGACATTGCAGGCCTCATAAAGGGGGCGAGCAAGGGCGAGGGACTGGGCAATCAGTTCCTTGCCAACATCCGCGAGACGACCGTCATCGCCCATGTCGTCCGCTGTTTTGATAACCCCGACATCCAGCATGTCCGTGACGATGCAAAGACCGATGCTCCGGTAGACCCCGAGAGCGATATCCTGACGATTAACTATGAGCTTGCCCAGGCCGACCTTGATACGATTGCCAAGCGGCAGGAAAAGGTGACCAAGACCATCCGTGCGATGGGCAAGGAGAAGGAGCGGGAGTTTGCAAACTACACGAGTGCAGTTGCAAAGATCAAGCCCCTCCTGCAGGAAGGCAAGGGCGCACGTCTTGCAGAGCTGACCGATGACGAGAAGGCTGCTGTCTACGACCTGCACCTGCTGACGATTAAACCCCAGATTTTTGTCTGCAATATCGATGAAGATACGATTTCCACGGGAACGAACAAGTACGTTGAAGCCGTGCAGAAGATCGCCGCCGAAGAAAAATCCGAGTACATCGTGATATGCGGAAAGTTCGAGGCTGACCTGTCCGACATTTCCGATCCCGCTGACCGCAAGGAGTTCATGGAAAGCGTGGGCCTCAAGGAAAGCGGCCTTTCCGTTCTTTCCCGCCAGGTCTATCACCTGATGGGCCTGCGCACCTTCTTCACGGGCGGTCCCGACGAGTGCCGGGCGTGGACGATTCACGCGGGCGACAAGGCCCCTCAGGCAGCCGGTGTCATCCATACGGATTTTGAGAAGGGCTTCATAAAGGCGGAAGCCTATACGGTGGACGACCTTCGGACCTACGGCAGCGAAGAAAAAATCAAGGTTGCGGGCAAGTACCGTACCGAAGGCAAGGACTACGAGGTTCAGGACGGCGATGTACTCTTCTTCAAGTTCAACGTAACCAAGTAGGGGGTGCGGATGCGTAGGATACGGACACGGACCGTCCTTGCGGTAACGGCGGCGCTCTCGCTTGTCTTTGCTGCGGTTTCCTGTTCCGGTGCCAAAACGGAATATGTGGATTTTCCTGCCTGCGGAATCAGTCTGCCGGTTGACAGGTCCGCTGCAGACAAAGGCCTGCTCGTACAGTCGCTTGGCAGCGATGAAAGTGAATATCCCGCCCTCTACGCATTTTTCCAGTATATTCCCGCACTGGATGCAATCAATGCCGAGATGGAGAAAATTGCAGACGGGGAAATGACGGCAGACCTGTTCAACGGCTTCATGGAACAGGCCATGCTGCACTACCGGCAGCTGGCACTGGTCTATGCCGTTCCCCGTGAGGAATACGAGGAGTCACTGCATGACGGCACGCAGGATGCGAAGCCGTTCAGCGGCATGAGCAGAATCGGGAGCCGGGGCGGGGTCGTGTACCTTGCAAAATACTGGGACGTTGACGCTGAAGGCATGGATAGTGAGGAAAAGCAGTGCTATGAGGACTGTTCCCGAGAGATACGGCGTGCCGTAAAAAAGGCGAAGTTCATTGATCTGGAGGACAGGGCCCTTCCTGCTGCCTCACGGGGGCTCCCGGCATCCGTTCCGGCATTTACGACCTTTGACGTCGCGGGGAATCCGCAGACAAATCAGATTTTTGCACAGGCAGAGCTGACCGTCGTCAACGTCTGGGGGACCTTCTGCGGTCCCTGCATACGGGAAATGCCGGAGCTTGCCGAATGGAACGCATCGCTCCCTGCCGGAGTCCAGCTGGTCGGCATGATCAGCGACATACGTTCTCCTGACGAAACGGAAAGCGTTGCCGAAGCCCGGAGTATCCTTGAAGGAGCAGGGGTGACCTTTACCAATATCCTCGCATCCGACGACCTGCAGCTGTTCCTGTCGGGCATCCAGTTTGTCCCGACGACCTTCCTCGTTGACGGCAGGGGAAACATCATCGGTGAGCCGATTATCGGGGCCGACGTAAAAAAATACCGGAAGGCGGTCAGTGACTATCTTTCCGGGCGATAAAGGCCGTGCATCCCGCCTGCCGTACCTGCTGCTGCAGCTGCTTTTTCTCGTGATTGCCGTTTCCTTTCTCGTCTACGGGATTGTGCGGGGGGAGCCGGCCCTCGTCCTTAAGAAAGCGGTCCGCATCTGTCTGGAATGCATCGGGCTGGGCTGAACGGCGGGAACTGTATGAAACGACCCGGCTTCCGGCAGCGTCTGGTACGCAGGCTGCTCCAGACCGCTGCATTTCTTGCCTGCAATCCCTTCCTCGCAAACTTCAGGGGCGGAAAGCTCTACACCGGCAGCTGGAAGCGCTTCTGTGCTCCCGGACTCAACTGCTATTCCTGCCCTGCCGCCGCCCTTTCCTGTCCCATCGGTGCGATGCAGGCGGTGGGCGGTTCTGTCCGCTTCAGTTTTTCCTTTTATGTGACCGGGCTTCTCATGACAGTCGGCCTCGTGGCAGGCCGGGCTGCCTGTGCCTTTCTCTGTCCCTTCGGCCTATTGCAGGAACTGCTGCACAAGATACCCTCGCCCAAGCTACACCTGCCCCGTCTCTTCCGTTTCGTGAAATACGCCGTCCTGCTTGTCTTCGTGCTTGTGCTTCCCGCGGCGGACACGAACTTTGCGGGTTCGGGCGACCCGGCATTCTGCAGCTATATCTGTCCGGCAGGAACGCTGGAAGGCGGCATACCGCTCATCCTGACCCATCCTGAGCTTCGTGCAGTGCTCGGCCTGCTTTTTTCCGTCAAGGCCGCCATACTGCTGCTTGTCCTCGTGATGAGCATCTTTGTCAGCCGCTTCTTCTGCCGCTGCCTGTGCCCACTCGGTGCGGTATACGGCCTGATGAACAAAATAAGCCTGACCCGCCTTTCGGTGGATCAGGTCCGCTGTACGCACTGCGGCGTCTGTGCCCGGATCTGCCCGATGGGGCTTGACCCCGTCCGGGAATCCCGGTCGGCCGAGTGCATCCGATGCTTCGAATGTGTCGCCTCCTGTCCCGGGGAGGCGGTGAAGCTTGTTACTTCTTTTTCTCGTCCGCAGGAATGAGCAGGTTCAGCACAATGCCGATGACCGTCGCGAGGGCGACTGAGCCGAGGCTGAAGGTATAGCTGTTTCCGATGTTGAACTGGAGGATGCCGCCGCCGATGCCGATGACGAGTATGACCGACGAAATCGTCAGGTTCCGCTTGTCCTGATAGTCAACGCCGCCTTCAACGAGGGTCCTGAGGCCCGAAGAAGAAATGAGTCCGTAGAGCAGGATGCAGATGCCGCCGAGGACGGGATTGGGAATCGTCTGGATGATTGCTCCGAACTTCTGACAGAAGGAGAGGATGACGGCAATGACCGCAGCCCCGCCGATGACGTAGACGGAATAGACCTTCGTAATTGCCATGACGCCGATATTTTCGCCGTAGGTCGTGTTGGGCGGACCGCCCCAGATACCGGCCCAGGCAGTTGCAAGTCCGTCGCCGAGCAGGGTCCGGTGCAGGCCGGGATCTTCGTAGAAGTTCCTGCCGACGACTTTTGAGGCGGTCAGCACGTCGCCGAGGTGCTCGCAGATGGTCGAGATGGACACGATGACGAAGGTCAGCACTGCCACAAGGTTGAACTTCGGTGCAAGGTAGGCGTAGTGTCCTGCCGCATCAGTTGAAAGGAAGGGGAGGGCGACCCACTTCGCATCTGAAACGACCGTGAAGTCTATCAGCCGGTAGGCGGGGAAGCAGCAGCCCATAATCAGCGTAAACAGGTAGCCGCCGACCAAGCCGATCAGGATGGCAAGGGTGTTGAAAAATCCCTTCAGGAAAATCGTTGCGATGATGGCGATGGCAAGCGTAACGAGAGCAATGCTGACGGCGACGAGCGAATAGCCGTCTCCTGCCTGCAGGCCCGCTTCAGCGATTGCGGTCGGAGCAAGACTCATGCCGATCACGATGATGACCGATCCGATGACGACCGGCGGCAGGGCCTTGTCAATCCAGCTGCGGCCTGCGAGCTTGACGATGGCGGCAACGACACAGTAGAAGAGACCCGCTGCGATTGCGCCTCCCATTGCGTATGCCGTACCGTAGGCCTGACCGATGGCGACGAGGGGCGGAATGAAGGCGAATGAGGAGCCGAGGTAGATCGGAACCTTTGCCCCGGTGAGCAGGATGTAGAGCAGGGTTCCCGTTCCTGCCGTAAAGAGCGCTGTCGAAGTGCTCAGTCCCGTCAGCAGCGGAACCAGTACGGTTGCGCCGAACATTGCGAATACGTGCTGGAAGCTCAAGGGAATCCAGCGACTTAAGGGTGGCCTGTCGTGCGGGCCGAAGGAAATCGAATGCTGTTGTGTCGATGCCATCTATACTATTCTCCCAAAATAAAATCCTGTGTGCGTGTCCTGCCATTTACTGGTCTGTCTCATTGGTCCGGCTGCCGGTCTGCCGCCCCATCGGGCGGTTTGCCGGATCAGTCGACTTTCCTGACGGCGCTGTCAAAAGCTGCTCCGCTGATGCGGCCGCTGCCGTTGAACTGTACGCCGTCCGCCAGGTCAAGCCATTCCTTTTCAACGCAGCCCATCACCGCATCAAAGTCCGCGCTGTCCAGTGCCAGGTCCCTGACGGGGCTTTTTGCCGAAGTTCGTGAACGGTAGCGGGCGGAATACTTCTGCGGGTCAGCCCCGCCGCCCCGCCAGTAGAGGTTCCAGAGAAAGCGGGCTGCAAGCAGGCGGGTCACTGCCGTCGAAGCAGAAACGCCGCTGTCGCTTCGGTTTACCATCGTTGCCGCAGTCGGTGCCGTCTCGTTTGAGACTGAGTTCATCAGGCCTTCCCTGAGGAGGGTCTGGAAGAGCTTTGTGCCGTCAAGCTTCTGTGATGCGGTGTAGGCGTTCAGAATGTCCGTTGACTCCTGCGCTATCTGCATCATCTCCATGACGGTCAGCTCCTTCTTGCGCACAAGCTCGGCAATGCCTGCACTGGCATTGGAACTGTCCTTGAGCTGCCAGGCATCCTGGCGGAGGGGCTTGTAGGCCTCCCGGTAGCCGTCGTCCAGATAGAGGAAGGCCGTGTCAAACTGCCCTGCTGCATCTGCATAGCTGCCTGCCCGGTAGGAATCGACCGCCTGCTCCAGAATCAGCAGGGCGTTGTCGTCCTGCTGCGCGATGAGTGCGCTCAGGTCACCGATCTTTCCCAGCCGGTGGCCGAGAATCTGTACCTGACTGTCATTCGCGCGTTTTGCCGCGGCCCGCTCGTAGCACTTTGCCGCATTGGTCTGGTTGCCCTTGAGCAGCCAGGCCCTGCCTGCAAGGGCCGTCAGCCGTGCCTCTGCCGCCTTGTCGAGCCGCTGTGCCGAAGAAAGGCGGTTTTCAATGTCGCTGATCAGCGAGGAAAGCTGTGCCGAATAGGCTTTCGCATCTCCTGCGATGGCGGCCGCATCAGCCTTGGCGAGCGTCAGGGCAGCGGAAGCGGAAAGCCCCCCGTCCTGGGAGGAATCCGCACTGATGGAAACATCCTGCTGCAATGAGGTACAACAGGGCAGGAAGGCAAGCAGCACTGCCGAGAGGACTGCCGCCGGCAGCGTCCGTGTTTTTTTCAGGCTATCTTTTATCTGTTTCATTGTATGCTCCATGCATAGAGTTTTTTATCGAGGGAAAGCGCAACGCAGTCCTTCGTTCCGTCGCCGTTCACATCGGTAATGACGCATCTGCCGTGTCCGGCGACGGGGAAGCCGTACAGCAGTTCAAGCTCAGGGGTAAAGGCGTAGATGGAGTTTGAACTGCCCGAGACGTAGATCCGCTCGCCGTCGCCGGTCAGGAAGGCTTCACGGGCATCGTCCAGGTCCGGAACCTGTATGGTCCGGTAACTGCCGTCGCTGCTGATGCGGTAGAGTTCCGCCGTATCGCTCAGGGCAAAGTAATCGTCACCGATGCTGACGACGTTCGTCAGGAAAACGCCGGGTATTGTCCGGGGGAATCCGGTGCGCAGGATCCCGTCATCAAAAAGATAGAAGTCACCCGCCTGGGTAATGAAGGCGGTGCGGAGCTGCTTTCCCTCCTGCGTCAGGCAGGGAGAGCCGAATGCTATGCCGTCAACGAACATCGGGTTGTCTGCGTTGGTAAAGGCTCCGTTTTTTATCGTGTAGATTGCGCCTTCAAAGCCCTTGGAATAGACTGCAGCCGTCTTTCCGCTGACGGCGGGCGATGACTTGAAGTTGCAGTCCGCCGGGCCCGGCAGTTCCGTCGTTTTGCCGCTCTCGTCAACCAGCACGATGGAACCGTTTTCCGTCGGAATCAAAAGCTGCCTGCCGAGTGCGGCGGGCTTTGCGGCAGTCCTGCAGCCGGTCAGTACGGGGAAGGGCCGTACTGCCTGCAGCTTCCGGTCCAGCAGGTAGACCGTTCCCTTTTTGTCGACTACCCAGACCACGCCCGTAGCGGCGCAGACTTCATCGCTTGCGGTAACATAGCAATCTTCGTTGATGAGGATGCGGGAGACCGTGAGCGAAGAGAACTCAAGCGATTTGACCGTCCTGCCGCCCTCGCACCAGAAGACTGCCTTACCGCCGGTTTCTGCTTCGAGATTACAGTCCGGGCTTTCTTCCAGCGCAATGGGGAAGCCCGGCAGGGACCTGCTGTTGTAGGAGTTAACTGCAGCCGCATGGTATGAAGCGCGCAGCATATCATCAGCAAAACTGAAATTGACGCGGCCTATGTTGTAGAGCTTGAGCAGTTTGGTAATCAGGCCGCTTCCCTGCAGGAAAAAGGGAATGCTCCGCTCCGTATTGTAAAAGAGGCCGAGGGCAAGTTCCTCTGACTGACCGGTACTGATTGTCTTCCAGGTCTCGCTGCGGGCGAGCGTACTGTCCGCCTTGTAGCGCGTAAAAAGGACGGCAAGGTTCTGCGGGGACTCGGAGAAGTAGATGTAGCCTTCATGCACCAGGTAGTATGGCCGGGGCAGCTCTATCTTCAGTATCTTCAGGATGCTCTTGAAGAATGCAGGCAGTTCTAGGCAGGGCAGGCGTACCCCGTCAACGATCAGGCTGCTGTTGTTCTTGATCAGCAGTGAGCCGGTAATCTTGTCAAAGGCCTGCCGGCGTTTCTGCTCATCGCCGATCTGCAGTGCGAATACCGGATCGCTGCTGCCGTCTACGCCGAGCACGGCGTACTCCGTTCCCGTCCATGAAAAGACCAGTTCCTCTATGCTCGACTTAAAGAACTTCTTCGCGTATTTTTCGCCTTCATCCCAGGCGGCTTCAATGTCCTGCGTCTGCTGGATGATGGGAAAGAGGGCATCCTTCAGTTCCGTGAGGCTGCCGGTATGGAGAATGGTATAGTACTGGATGTTGTCCGTAAAGCGGGTCAGCATGGAAGCTGCCGTTGATTTTCTGGAAACGATTCCGCCGAGCGGGGAAGCTGCGACCGCAGCTGCTTCGAGCGGGATCGAGGCTTCCAGCTGTACTTCCCCGTCATCAATCCGGCATTCAATCAGGCTTTTCGCTTCTTCCCCGAGCAGGGAGACAAAGCTCGTCAGGTAGATGTTGTCTTGTGGAACGGTCTTCTGGACAAAGGCTTTTGCACCGGCAACGATCTTGAAGGGAAAGCTGCTTTTTGCTTCCAGCAGGTCACGTTCCTGCTGCGTATGTTCTGCCGAGTGGTCGGACGCAAATGCCCTGAGCAGGAGGGAAGGGGAGAGGCTGACGGCGAGCAGGTTCTTGTGTATCTTGATGTAGCTTTTGGTCCGCCTGCCCGTCTTTTTGTCGGTACTCGTAAAGATGAAATAGCGGCCGTCCTTCACGTACTCAAGGTCCTTCACCTTTGCGAAGGGGATGACAAGCGAGGCGAGCCGTGTTGCGCAGGCAAAGATGCCCGTGTCCGTTACGGCGATGAAATCCGTCGCATCGCCTTCCATGTAGAGGGCGAGGTCGGCACGCCTTCCGGCTATGAGCGGTGCGTACTTGTGCTTCCTGAGCGGATTCTGCCGGAGCGAAAGGTAGGCCTCCCGGTAGCTTGCAAGGGTCTCGTCGGTCAGCAGGCTGTCCGCCGCCCGCAGGTCCAGCAGGGGATTGGCTGCTTCCCAGATGTTGTCCGTGTGCAGGATGAGGCTGTAGCCTGCCGGCAGGGCGGAAAGGGGCGATACCCGGTCTTTTTTTGCCCAGGCGAACCAGATGAGCGCTGCAAGGCAGGGAAGGAGAATCAGAAGAAGCAGGACAATCAGAAGCACCCGGAGGATATGCCTGGGGCGCGGAGCATCACTTTCTTTTGGAGTATCACTATCTTGTGCCGTATCTTTCGCCGTATTCGCCATGATGAGCCGATTATAGCAGATTCCCGGGATTTGCTAAAGGGGGCGGGTCTGCAATCCGGTACACGGCAAGCCTGTCTACCCGTCCCCGGATGCCTGCATTGTCCACAAAGACCAGGCCTGACGGGGATTCCAGCCCGTCTGCCGTCGTCTGGGACAGGAGGATGTCAGTCCCGTAGCTCTTGCACAGGGACTCCATGCGGCTTGCCGTGTTCACCGTGTCGCCGATTATCGTGTACTCCATCCGGTCCTGTGCCCCGATCGTTCCCGCAAAGACCCTGCCGGTATGAATGCCGATCCCGAAGCGGAGCGCAGCCTTTCCTTCCGCGGTAAGCTCGCGGTTCAGTTCCGCAAGGGCAGTGCGCATGTCCAGGGCAGCGAGGTATGCGTCCTGTGCGTGACGGCTGCTTGCAACCGGCACGCCGAACATTGCCATGATGGCATCGCCGATGTACTTGTTGATGACCCCGTTGTGGGCGCTGATGCACTTTCCCAGCACGGTAAAATAGCGGTTCAGCAGGGAAACGACTGCTTCTGCTTCCATCTTTTCGCTCATCGCCGTAAAGTTCCGTATGTCGCAGAACATCACGGTGACGACCCGGCTTTCTCCCCGGAGGGCTGCCGTTCCCTTCATGAGATAGTCCCTGACGGTCGGATCAACGACCTTGCCGAAGGTGTCCCGCATCTGCTCCTTTTCCGCAAGGGATGCCGTCATGTCGTTAAAGCTGTCCACGAGCGTTCCCATCTCGTCATTGGATATGATGGAAAGCCGTTCGCCGTAGTTCCCCTTTTTTACCTGTTCCGCCGCCTGGGTGAGGAGCGTGAGCGGCTTGACGATTTTCTTGGCCAGCATGAACGTGACGATGGCGGCGGCAAGCAGGATAAAGGAGGTAATGAACAGGAGCCCCTTGTGGACGGCAATCCCGTTGTTCACGAGGAGGGAAATCATCCCGTAGACGGTATAGGCAACCGGCAGGGAAGAGATGACGAAACCCAGCGAGAGCAGCAGGCCGAGGCCGGGACGGAAGGCTGTCCTGACGGCTGAAACCCTGCCTTCCGGGAAGAAAACCGGCAGCAGCAGCTTCTGGTTCAGGCCTTCAAGGACAAGGAATACCAGGGTTGAAGCGGAAATGCCGGCAAGGGGATTTGAGACGGTATTCATGATCAGTATGGTGCGTATGCCGATGCCGAGCATCCGCCTGGCACAGAAGGCGTAAAAGATGACGAGGACGAAGTTTGCAAACCAGCCGATCAGGCTTGTCAACGCCATGAAGGTAGGCATCGAAACCGCCCGCTTCTTCAGTTTTTCTTCCGTGCCGCCCCGGAGGGAATAGCCGACGCAGAGGAGGACGGGAACCACGTAGGGGACGATGATTCCCCAGTAGCGGGCGCTTGCGCTGCTGATGAAGGCGACCCACTTGCTGGTCGTGTCCTCATCGATGTTCGGACCGGGAACGACGGACAGGACGACGGTCAGTACGAGGTTTATCAGGGCTGTCAGCAGCGTGTAGAGGAGGCCTGTTTTCCTGAAAACGGCGTTCTTGCTGTTCATCGGAATCCAGTGTACCCCTTTCGGCCCGATGTTTCAAGGACGGATAAAAAGCATTGACTGGAAAAGACAGCTGGAAAAAGGTGCATAATCCACAAAAAAAGGAGCGAATTTCTCTTGATAATACGTATATAATACGTGTATAATAGAATCATGGAGGGCGGAAATGACAAGGCTCGAGCTTGAAAGGAAGCTTCGGAAAGCCGGATGGACGTTTACCCAGGGTTCCTGCCACGAACTCGCGGTTTCACCGGACGGAAAGAAGAAAGTTACCATTCCCCGCCACAAGGGTGACATTCCGAAAGGAACAGCCCTTGCAATCCTGAAAGAAGCTGGACTTTCCTAAATCGGCGGCGGGGACCCCCTGCCTTTCGCTCTATGGAGGTTTTTATGAAGTATGTCTATCCTGCTGTTTTTGAGGAGGCCGAGGAGGGCGGTTATAACGTGTCAGTCCCCGATATTCCGGGTACGTTCACCTGCGGCGACGATATGGCGGATGCTATCTTTATGGCCGAGGACGCTATAGCCATGATGTTAGCTGATTATGAGGATTCCGGGAGACCCGTTCCGAAAGCGAGCAGTATTGGCGAAATCAAGACGGACGGTATCGTTTCCCTTGTCCGGGCTGACACCGACGAATGGAGGAGACTTGTTGATAATAAGGCGGTGAAGAAGACCCTCACCATCCCGAACTGGCTCAACTCCAAGGCGGAAAAAGCTGGGGTTAACTTCTCGCAGACCTTGCAGGATGCCTTGATTGAAAAGCTTGGGCTTCCTACATCGGCCTAGGCTATGACAGAATAATAAAGAGTCTTTAAGACCGGATTCTCCAATCAAGAATCCGGTCTTTTTTTGTTTTTAAACAATCGAAAAATCATACTGTCCCCGTGAAGGGGCGACGCAAACTCCTTTCCACCCTTTTCTTCAAGCATCGTGTTTCAATTCACGCCCCCGTGAAGGGGCGACAAAGATAAAACGCCATAAAGGCAAGAGGTAAATATGTTTCAATTCACGCCCCCGTGAAGGGGCGACACAAAGGACGTAAAGTCCCAGCTTGTCGCTGTAAGTTTCAATTCACGCCCCCGTGAAGGGGCGACCAAAAGCCCAGAGGACCCAGACATAGCCATAGCCGTTTCAATTCACGCCCCCGTGAAGGGGCGACTCTGTACGCACTCGCTGTACAAAACCGTATGGGTGTTTCAATTCACGCCCCCGTGAAGGGGCGACACCTTTTTCAGCTCCTCGTTGAACATATCAACAAGTTTCAATTCACGCCCCCGTGAAGGGGCGACCTTTCTTTTATTGGTATATCAACCAATTCAATCGAGGTTTCAATTCACGCCCCCGTGAAGGGGCGACCCCATGCCATATCCCCTGCGGGCTCCGTTGGAGTTTCAATTCACGCCCCCGTGAAGGGGCGACAATCTCAGAGGCAAAGAAGGTTGAAGTCTTTAAGGTTTCAATTCACACCCCCGTGAAGGGGCGACTATGACAACCTCGGCGAACTTGCAGATAAATACGTTTCAATTCACACCCCCGTGAAGGGGCGACTCCTCCCGTTCTTCCATTCCCGGACAGCAAAAGGTTTCAATTCACACCTCCGTGAAGGGGCGACGGCCATTTGGTTTTGTTGATGTGAAACCAGCTTCGGTTTCAATTCACACCCCCGTGAAGGGGCGACTCTTTTGTTTCTGTAATTGCTAGAATTTCTTTTGTTTCAATTCACACCCCCGTGAAGGGGCGACAAATAATGCAAAACAGTAGAATCTTTACCACCAGTTTCAATTCACACCCCCGTGAAGGGGCGACTGTCCGCCGACGGTTGTCTTGTCGTTTGCTCCCTGTTTCAATTCACACCCCCGTGAAGGGGCGACGTTGACTTTCTTTCAGAAAGAAATTATAATCAAAGTTTCAATTCACACCCCCGTGAAGGGGCGACAACATTCGTAGCGAATAACTGCGTCAGCAAAAGGTTTCAATTCACACCCCCGTGAAGGGGCGACATTACGCAAACAAAATCCTTGAGCCAGAACATTTTGTTTCAATTCACACCCCCGTGAAGGGGCGACAAGAGTATTATATAATAACTTTATAGGAGCGGGGTTTCAATTCACACCCCCGTGAAGGGGCGACATTATGCGATTCAAATCCTTGCGGTAGAAGTAGTTGCGGTTGATTTTCCGCGGACCATAAACGCAAGCCAGAAGTATTTTTTTTAATCTAATATAATACAATCACTTACAAAACGCAAGTCCCTAATCTAAAGCTTGTGTTCCACCGGTTCGCGGAAGTCATAGAATCAGGATGCCTTGAGGGTTCAAAGGCTCCTTTTGACCGATATGTTCAACTTTACGCTCCCAGTTTGCCCCAAGCGAATAAAAGCGGATACTGTCGTAATTTGGATTGATTTCCTTTAACAGTTTTGCCTTCAGTTCCACCCACTGGGCAGGATCAACAAGGCATTCAAAGACGGAATACTGGACACGCTGCCCATAGCTTTCAAGAATCTTTGCGACATGGCGGAGCCGCTTCTCCCCCTTCTCATTCCTCGCCACATCGTAGCTCACAAGCATCATCATGAAACAATTCTCCTGTAATGTCCTATTTCCAGATGTAGACTGGATAACCGTCGATGTCACCGCGCAGATGACGTGCCAAAAGGCGGGCCTGGGTCTGAAAGAGTATGGCAAGGTGCATCTTCTTCTCAACGTATGGATGGTTCATGACGGTCTCCTTCTTTTTTTGGTATGCACCGATTACGGTCTTTCGCACGGTCTCGTTCATGATTACAGCCCCGCTTGCCGTCTTTTCAAACTGGTCCGCCGTGACTTCGCATCGATTGATAAGAGAAAGCACCAGCCTGTCCGCAAAAAAGGCACGGAATTCTTCCATTAGGTCCAGGGCAAGGCTCAGCCTCCCGGGCCGGTCCCGGTGCATGAACCCCACGGCGGGGTCAAGCCCCACGACCTCCAGCGCACTTATCATGTCATGGTACAGGAGCGTGTATACGTACGAAAGCATGGAGTTCACGTTATCCAGCGGAGGCCGTCGGTTTCTTCCCTCAAATTTGAACTCCTCCTTTTGGGAGGTAATCATCTGATCAAAGACAGAAAAATAGCTTTCGGCAGCGTCACCTTCTATCCCCCTGAGCCTGTCCAAATCCGTCTCCCTCTCAATTTTGTCAAGGCTCATGTTCAGGTTGTCTATGACTTGCTGGATTTGTCTTGCATCGACTTTTTCCTTGTGGTCTCGAACCGCCCGCTGAAGGACGGTCTTTTGGTTCGCTATTTTCCCCATGATGAAATATCTTGCAATTCGAGCCGACTGCTCTTTGTCATCTGAGGCTCGGTACTGGGCCTTCCGCAAAAGGACGTTTCCAGCGATCGGCCCCTGTACGCGCGCAAGGAATTTGCCCGTTTCGGAAAGGAAGCTTATCGTGATGTTGTGCTCTGGTGCGGCTCCGAGCAGGAAGGGGCTGACATAAATATTCCCGAAGCAAACAATACTGTCGAGCGTTATCATCGGTATTGAAGCGACAGTCTTGTCCTCAACGATGACTTCCACCGCTTCCCCCTTCTTGTGCAAGTATGCCTTCTGTGTCGTGACATAAAGCGTATTCAAGAACCTCTGCATTCCTACACCCCATCGCTTTCGGTTATTTCGGACTGAATCCGACGCTTCAGGTATATGTCCACTGACTTGTTCCTCCCTGCGGACTCAGGGAAACATTCGTCGATGAACGAACAGGATTCACACTTGCGTCTGTATTCGGCAGGAGGAGTCTCCCCACGTTCCACCAGCTGGTGGAATCGTTCCGCAAGCTCGGTCGTCTCCGCCCTGAGTTCATCGGTAATCCTGACAGGAACCCTTTTCCGAACCTTGAAATAGAACAATGCGCCTTCATCTATCCTGCAACCAATCATCTCTTCAAGACAGATTGCCTGGGCACAGAGCTGCACCTCGTCACAGGAGTCTTCCTTTGGCTCCCCGTGCTTGTACTCCACGGGGATGACCTTGCCGTCGGAGTAGAACTCGACTGCATCGGTTTGTCCCGTGACACCGAGCAGCCTGGATGCAATCTTCAAGTCACGTTCAGTCCGCACGACCCGCCGGGATTCGTCGACTCCGCTGTGTACCTTCTCGTGCTGGACTCTCCCGGATGCAGTGAAGAAATTCTCGTGCCAGAGCTGCTCAATATGTATAAGCGCACACTGCCGCGGACAGAACT
>CAMJZA010000017.1 GCA_946410085.1 uncultured Treponema sp.
CGGCAATCTATCGCAGAATGGAGGAGGAGCGATGTAGTATTTTGTCTCAAAATGCCTAAAACAGGAAATGCACAGGTCTCGGAAGCACATTCAGTACGGCCATTGCGCATTCCGTACTGCTATCCGTGCAACTAAGCGTAAATGCGGGAAGCCCTGCCTGCATTTTAAAGCGGTCAAATTCAACCCCTTTAAAATTTTGATCATGCATCATCTCCCACATTCACGAAAATTCTATTGTATATCGGTTTCAAATTTTTAATTATATCCGCAGCACGGCTTTCATTTTCTTTAGCATTTGCTATATCTGTTAAACAGCTATAATCGCGGTTTCATCTTTTAAAAGACGCATACATAATGGCAATTCTTTTAATCGTGAAATTGCATAATCGCTTGCGCAGATATAGTTTATTACATCCCCCACATCAATGTTTGCATTTTCGCTGGCATTCGGGTCAAGAACATCATCAGCTTGGGCTGATTTCTTCCGTACATGTGCCCCTCGTTTCACCGTTTCCCTGCAAACGGGGCATTTTCCGCAGAGTCTCTACCGGGCTGGAGATGCACCATCTACTGGGCTGGAGATACATCATCTACAAGGCTGGAGCCATACTCTCTACCGGACTGGAGATACAGCAGCACATGGCCATGCAACGGACCGCGGAAGGGGCGGCATTTTCATCCTGACTTTCAGCACTCCGGTTCAGTGAGATAAAAAACGACAAACATTTTCCTTTCGCTTGCCGTATATTTTCTGCAACAACAGTGCCCGTAGAAAGGGCATGGCACGAAGGAGGATTGCACAGGCCGGCTGCTGCCGCACATGACGTTGTCAAAGCGCTGCCGCCGGGCAAAAAAGGTCCCGTACAATTGACCTTGCACGGGACCAGAGCACAGATTCGACAATGGAATCCTAACCGTTTTCTATTGTGCACGAATCCCTGCTCCCTGTCAAAGGCTTTTTCCCCGTACAGTGCCGGAGGGAACCGGAACGGCTCCGTACGGGTTTTGCCTGATCCCCTGCCGGGGGATATCTGACAGAAACATCTTTATATACGGAAGGAACAGAATGAGGAGCCGTTCCTTCCAGGGAGCTTATTATGGCAAAAATTTTCAAGAATGCAGACAGCATTCTGAGCGTGACCCTGCACAGGAATCAGTTCAGCGATGCTGAAAACAGCTTCATCGGACACGTTACGAGGAATACCGTAACGCTTGACAACATGATTGCATCCATCGCAGAAAAGAACGAGGGAGTAAGCCCGTACATGATACAGCACGTGGCGGAACTGCTGAGTGCCGAAATGCTGCGCTCATGCCGGAACGGGAATGCAGTCGATGTACTCGGTCTGGGTACGATGTATATCGTCGTCTCAGGCTGCGTAAACGGCGAGAACCCGGGGGAATCGAGCATTCCGGGCTTCAGGCTCGGCTTTACGCCGAGTCCTGCGGCACAGGAAGCCATGGACAGCCTGAAGGTCGACAAAGTTGTCATTGCGGACTCAAGGCCTGTCATTGACCGGATCATCAACGTCTTTAACCAGAATGAAGAGCGGAAGCTCACGGAGGGCAAGGGCGTCAGGATAACGGGCAGCCGCCTCAAGGTTTCAGGAGAAGCTTCCGGCATCTGGTTTGCCCCAGTCGGTGCAGACGGCAGTGCTTCTAAAGACGAAAGCACGTGGACTTCCGTCAGCGCAGACACCATAAGCTGCAACAAGCCGAGAAGCCTTGAGTTCTATGTTCCCGACGGTCTTGCGGAAGGGAAGTACGGCATTGTAATCCGTACCCGCTACAGTTCCAATGACAGGGAACTGAAGTTTCCCGTTACTGCAGTAAGCAAAGCGGTCAGCGTGAGCTAGGCAGGCGGAACGGAGTCAGCCTGTCCGGAAACACGGTTCGTTTCCGGGCAGGCCCATGTAAAAAATGGGGCAGTCCTCAGGGGCTGCCCCTTGCCAGGAAAGGGCCGTGTAAATGTATTGTGCAGACAAGGGCCCGGCAGCCGATAAACAAAAGGGCAGGTACGCATGCAGATTGATGGGCTGTTTGAGTTTGTATATATCCTCCTCGATAAAAAACAGGTGACCGCAAAGGAGATGGCGGAACGCTTCGGCGTTTCGATCCGGACCATCTACCGCTGGGTAGAATCCCTTTCTGCTTCCGGCATTCCGCTGTATGCCGTAAAGGGACGGGGCGGCGGCATTGCAATCTCGGAACGCTATGCGCTGGACAAAACGGTTCTGACCGAAGAAGAGCGGCAGGCAATCGTTGCAAGCGTCAAGGCCCTGAACACGCTGAGCGGGAATGCAGGTTCAGCCCGGGATACCCAGCACACCGCAGCCGAAAAGCTTTCCCGGCTTTCTGCACACGAAACCGACTGGATTGAAGTCGACTTTGCGCCGTGGAGCCCGGAAGGACAGGGGGTACGGGAACGCTTCGGCATGCTCCGGGACTGCATCCTGAAAAAGCGGCAGGTTGCGTTCGACTATTTTTCGGTCAGCGGAACCTATGAACGGCGGACCGTCCATCCGATGAAGCTCGTATACCGCGGTCAGGCATGGTACCTCTACGGCTGGTGCACGGCGCGGAAGGCAGGGCGGTATTTCAAGCTGAGCCGCATGCTGAACGTCACCCGGACAGGCCGTGCTTCAGGCCTGCCGCCGGCGGCACGAGCAGCAGCAGAAAAAGCCCCGGCAACAGCAGAATCACCGGCGGCCGGAAGTGCAGGGCCCGGGCAGTTCATCCAGATTACCGTGCGGGTTTCGGCGAAACTGGCCTATCTGTTTCTGGACACGTTTGCCTGCACGGACATTGAAACCCACGGAGACGGCAGCATTACCGCAGTCTTTTCCGCACCCGACGAAGCCTGGCTTGCCGGAAGGCTTCTGGGATTCGGTGCGGACCTGCAGATTCTTTCGCCGGAAGCCCTGCAGCACGCAGTAAGGCAGCTGGCAGCAGAGGTCCTCCGCCTGTATCCGCCGGAACGACAGGACTAAACTTCCCAAAGCATAAAGCAGCCGGACCGGTGCAAAAACGCCCGGTTTTCGCGCTTTTGTTTTTCCGCATTTCTTGTAACTACATTTGTTTTCGGAATTATCCCCTCACGCACTTTTTAACGTGAAGGCATTCTGACCGTCACCAGTCAAATTTTCTGCTTCTCCGAATGCCCAGTCTTACAATGCAAGCATCGCAAGACTTTCAACACTCTCCACAGACTTTTGGTTGTACCCCAGTTCGGACACTCCTTGCCCTACTTGTTTTATCAACACTCAAGTTGCTTAATGGAATTTACAAATGATTCTACAAAGATTGAAATATCACTATCGCAAAAATGCCCCAATGACTCGGGCTCTGGAATACCTGAAATCAATTTTATGAGGGAATCAGGGTGTCCTTTGTTATAAGCCTCTATCATTGAATTATATCCGCGCAGCAAGTAGATATATGCAAAGTAGGCATCATTAACATGCTTTACCATTTTATCGAAGTTTCTATTTTTCTTGGAATTTCCATTTACAATTAGTGTATTGTATGAATCCTTCGCATTTAAGAATTTTTTCTCTAACGACAAATGCAATCCGTAATCATCAAAAGCATTGTGGGTTTTGTATTTCTTATAAAAAACTATGAATAGATTTACGGTTTTCTTGAACTCATCGAAAAATTGTTTGTAAGCCTCTTCAATATCTATATCTCCACCTTCTGTGTCTGTTGTCGATTCTGAGAGTTGGACAAGAAGACAATTGCTGATTAGCATATCAAAGGCATCATCCAGTTTTGAGAAACTTCTTCTTAATGTATCGATGTCTTTTTGTACTTCTGACTTATTTTCGCTTTCAAAAAATTTATCCAAGGCAAGAATTTTATCAAAATCCAGTTTCGTTTCAAAGTTTTTCATTTTCATTCCTTATCAATTAGTATATTAACGAATCCGGGCAATCTTCAAGTGCTTAAAGGGATAATTCCGTTTTTTTACTTTCGGACAGACTGTTAATCTTGTATGCATGACATTCATAGATTTTCAAAAAAAGTTTTCCACGGAACAGTCCATCATATCCCACTTCCGCAAAGTCCGCTATGCCCGTGGACTTATCTGCCCGCACTGTGGAGCAACACAGAAAATCGGAACCCGGACAGACCAACCGAAACTCTGTAACTGCAATTACTGCCATAACACGTTCTCCATCTTCACCGGGACGATTTTCGAGAAGAGCAAGACCGACTTGACAAAATGGTTTTATGCAATCCATCTTTTCTTGAATGCCAAGAAGGGAATCTCCGCTCTGCAGTTGCAACGGGAAATCGGTACGACATATAAGACTGCATGGCGCATGCTCATGAGGATAAGGACCGCCATGGGCAACGAGAATCTTGCGAAATCATTTGATTTTATAGTCGAAGTGGACGAAACCTACGTCGGCGGAAAAGTGCGGAAAGACAATAAGAAATTGAAATTCACGCCCCCGCAAGCAAGAGATACTTCGACCACAGGGCGTGGAACAAAGAAGACACCAGTAATCGGCGTGAAGGAACGCAGAACCGGGCGTGTGTATGCCCGTGTCGCCCTTCCGAACCAAGGTGGACAGAAGTTAAGCGGCAAACAACTCCTGGAGGTAATCTCTGCCGTAACAAAACCCGGCGCAACCGTTATGACGGACGACTTCAAGGGATATAACATAATGAACCATGAGGAGACGAACCCGGAGAATTTCACGCATCTGTCGGTCTGTCACAGCTCGGGGGAGTTCTCCGCAGGGAACGGCGTGCATACCAACGGAATCGAGGGATTCTGGGCAATCCTCAAGCGTGCAATCACCGGGTCGTATCATCATGTTTCAATCAAGTATTTGCAGGACTACGTGAACGAATATTGCTTCAGGCAAGGCAACCGGAGGGAGGATGCCTTTGACAAACTGCTGAGGCAGAGTGTGCTTTAGGATTGATTTGTAACGGAATTATCCCCTCAAGCACTTGAGAACACTTGACAATATGACAATAAATCATTATATTCCCTTTGTACGAAGAGTGGCAGTTCCCAACACCCCATGATGTTTGTTTTTACAAGCGGAGGAGCTTAGACCTACCTGAGAAAGAGACAGGCAACTAATTCGTAGGTTCTGAATTAGTCTTTGTGAGCTTGACTTGTACCTGTTGTCCGCCTTCGTACAAGATTGTATCACCTACGAAAATCCTCTCAAAAATATCTACATCGTAGAAGCTTATAAGTTTCGGATATGTTGGATCTTTTAAAGATACAACAAACATCAATATGTACTTTGTTTTTCGACGGTTTGCTTCTTTGGCAGAAAGATATACACTCTTAAAATATAGATGGCAAATGTCTTTAAAATCATTTCTTCCTGTTGGTATATGCTCAATAATAAAAGCTGGATTTGATAAAGCTTTTGGTATAGCATCAAGAAATAAACGTCTGTCTATATCCCCACGTCCACCTCTTTTTCTGTTCATTTTATGAAAAAGCGTTTCTTTACCTATGTCGTCTAAATGAACATTTTCTATTGGTGTAGTAATACAATTTCCAAGCTTTTCGACATTTTCCTTTGTACACTCAATATAATCAATCGGGATAGGGGTTTGAAGAAGATTTTTTAATTTCTTCATTTCTGAAGACCAGTTGTCATGTAAGACTTCGTTTTCAAGAATATGTTCAAAAAGATTACTTTCATAAATTCCATCCAGAATGTTCTCTGATTTTTCCATGCAGAATTAGTAAAAAATGTATCTTTTCAATTTTGTACAACTAACTAATTAAACAGAAAACGAAAGCGGCAAGAACGCCAATTCTCACCGCTTTCTGAACACAACCAAAAGGAATGTTTTTGATTATGCCTATCAAATTAGTTCATGCGCCCGAAATTCAGCACAGGGCGTTGAAATTACGAATCTATCCCACAAAAGAACAAGAAATCCTCATAAACAAGACTTTTGGTTGTACCCCAGTTCGGACACTCCTTGCCCTACTTGTTTTATCAACACTCAAGTTGCTTAATGGAATTTACAAATGATTCTACAAAGATTGAAATATCACTATCGCAAAAATGCCCCAATGACTCGGGCTCTGGAATACCTGAAATCAATTTTATGAGGGAATCAGGGTGTCCTTTGTTATAAGCCTCTATCATTGAATTATATCCGCGCAGCAAGTAGATATATGCAAAGTAGGCATCATTAACATGCTTTACCATTTTATCGAAGTTTCTATTTTTCTTGGAATTTCCATTTACAATTAGTGTATTGTATGAATCCTTCGCATTTAAGAATTTTTTCTCTAACGACAAATGCAATCCGTAATCATCAAAAGCATTGTGGGTTTTGTATTTCTTATAAAAAACTATGAATAGATTTACGGTTTTCTTGAACTCATCGAAAAATTGTTTGTAAGCCTCTTCAATATCTATATCTCCACCTTCTGTGTCTGTTGTCGATTCTGAGAGTTGGACAAGAAGACAATTGCTGATTAGCATATCAAAGGCATCATCCAGTTTTGAGAAACTTCTTCTTAATGTATCGATGTCTTTTTGTACTTCTGACTTATTTTCGCTTTCAAAAAATTTATCCAAGGCAAGAATTTTATCAAAATCCAGTTTCGTTTCAAAGTTTTTCATTTTCATTCCTTATCAATTAGTATATTAACGAATCCGGGCAATCTTCAAGTGCTTAAAGGGATAATTCCGTTTTTTTACTTTCGGACAGACTGTTAATCTTGTATGCATGACATTCATAGATTTTCAAAAAAAGTTTTCCACGGAACAGTCCATCATATCCCACTTCCGCAAAGTCCGCTATGCCCGTGGACTTATCTGCCCTCACTGCGGAGCGACGCAGAGAGTCGGAACCAGGACAGACCAACCAAAACTCTGCAACTGCAATTGCTGCCACAACACGTTCTCCATATTCACCGGGACGATTTTTGAGAAAAGCAAGACCGATTTGACAAAGTGGTTCTATGCAATCCATCTTTTCTTGAACGCAAAGAAGGGCATCTCCGCCTTGCAGTTGCAGAGGGAAATCGGCACGACATATAAAACCTCATGGCGCATGCTCATGAGGATACGAACCGCGATGGGCAATGAGAACCTTGCAAAGGCGTTCGATTTCATCGTCGAGGTTGACGAGACTTACGTCGGCGGAAAAGCACGGAAAGACAATAAGAAGTTGAAATTCACGACCCCGCAAGCAAGAGATACTTCGACCACAGGGCGGGGGACAAAGAAGACGCCCGTAATCGGCGTGAAGGAACGCAAGACCGGGCGCGTGTATGCCCGTGTCGCCCTCCCGAACCAAGCGGGGCAGAGGTTGACCGGAAAACAACTCCTGGAGGTAATCTCCGCCGTGACAAAATCCGGTGCGACCGTAATGACGGACGACTTCAAGGGATATAACATAATGAACCACGAGGAGACGAACCCTGAGAAGTTCGCGCACCTGTCAGTCTGCCACAGTGCGGGGGAGTTCTCCGCGGGGAACGGCGTACACACGAACGGAATCGAAGGTTTCTGGGCAATCCTCAAGCGGGCAATCATCGGATCGTATCATCATGTTTCGGTCAAGTATTTGCAGGACTACGTGAACGAATGTTGCTTCAGGCAAGGCAACCGGATGGAGGATGCCTTTGACAAACTGCTGAGACAGAGTGCTCTTGACACTTGACAAAGACTTATAAATGACGTTAAAGTACTTGCGAGAGATGGGGCATATGGATTCCTTTATAATAAATCGGAATTATCCCATCAAGCACTTTTGATAAAGTGTAGCTGCAAAGTGTTTTGGAGACTTAGAGGGACTAATTTACAATGCGCTACAATGAACAGAAGCTTACAAGAAAATCAAGAATTTATTATCATGGGACATTAAGCAAAAGTGAAGAATCTAATGTCGAGAAAGCAAACTTTCCTTGGTATTTTGTAACAACAAGTTTTATGTATGCGATTAGGTATGCCCGAAAATTTGAAAATGATTTTGGAGCAGTACGAAAATATGTGTTAAATCAAGAGATAGATGTATTTAACGGCCAATCCAATTATGACTTAAAACGACTTAAAAACAATCTACTAGTAAATGAGGCTGAATGGGAAGATTTAGAAGACATAATTGTTCTTAGAGATTGGACTCTTCTAGGTGAATCAAAACGAAAACTTGTAGCTGACACTTTGAAAAAGCTCGGTTATCAAGGTTTCTTTAACTATGAAGCAACGGAGGATGATAACTGTAGGTTCGAGTATAATGAATACTATACAGTAGCTCCCTCCATTGGTCTTTTTGACAAATCGGTAATTACACAAATAGAAGTACTTACACCAGATAAATTTGGATTGGAAAGTAAAAAGTACAAAGAAGCTCATGAGCGAGAAATTGAATACAAAATTAAAACCATCCCTGTAATGATGGACGAAGGAAAATCTGAGGAGGAAGTCCTTGAATACGTTTATCAAAGATGTCCAACCCTTAGGTGGGAAGAATTGCAAGAAAACAAGGAAATTATAATGGCTTCTTATAATGACAATCTTTTTAGGGAAGTCTACAGGGAAGCATGTAAAACACGCAGACGAATAGATAATAGAGAAATTGACTGGTTGGGAAAAAAACTCAACTAAAAGAACTTAATTTTTTGAATACTTTCCTACTAACTAATTAGAAACGAAAGAAGTCAGAACCGCAAATTCTGACTTCTTTCTGAACACAACCAAAAGGAATGTTTTTGATTATGTCTAATAAGTTAGTCTCTCAAGCAGAAACTCAGCACAGGGCGCTGAAATTACGAATCTATCCCACAAAAGAACAAGAAATCCTCATCAACAAGACTTTTGGTTGCTGCCGTCAGATTTACAACAACCGCCTGTTTGAGCGGAACGAGTTTTATGAGAAGGTCATAAGAGCGGAACCTGACAAGAAGAAGCAGAAGGCACTTTGGAAAACAGCACACTTCTCAAGCGAGAAAGAGATGAAGGAAAAATTCCCGTACCTTGCGGAAGTCTCTTCTCAGGCACTTTGCTCGGCAACTATGTTCGCTGAGCAGGCATACAAGAACTTCTTTGCTTCAATCAAAGGAGCAAGGGCGGGAACACAAGTGGGAAAACCCAAGTTCAAGTCCAAGAAATCCCACGACTTCTCATACCGAGAATGTATGAATGTCAGTCTGGACTGGTCTGAGCGGACAGTGAAAGTTCCGAAACTCGGCAAAGTCAAGTTCCGTCATTCGGGAAACAAGAAGGGAAAACTCGATTTCTTTCTCTGTGATGGCGCAGAGTTGAAATCAATCACGATAAGGAAAAATCCTGCCGGAGAATATTATGCGGTGCTGCTCTTTGAGCGTGAGTACTGCCATAAGGCAAAAGTGTACGAAGGTGACGAAAACCAAGTCATCGGACTGGACTTTTCCCCGGCGGATTTCTATATAGACTCGGACGGTTCGTCCGGTAAAGATTATGGTTATGTGGCGCACAAGCAGAAGAACTTGAAACAACTCACAAAACTGCAAAGACGTATGATGAGGAAACAAGTTGGTTCTGCAAACCGGGAGAAAGCACGTGTAAAAGTCGCCCGCATGGAGCATTACATCGCAGAATGCCGTAACGACTGGATTGAAAAAGAAAGTAAACGTCTTGTCTCAACGTATCAAGTCATCGGAATCGAGGACTTGAACTTGAAAGGCATGATGAGGTTCTCCCGCAATGCAAAAAACTACGGTGATGCCTCGTGGAGTACTTTTGTAAACAAGTTGCTTTGGAAATCATCGCTCAACGAGAACAACTGCCAAGTAATCAAGGCAGACAGGTTCTTTGCAAGTTCCCAAATTTGTCATTACTGTGGAGTTAAGAATCCAATCACAAAAGACCTGAGCGTCCGCAAGTGGACTTGTCCGAATTGCGGAGCAAAGCATATCCGTGATGTGAACGCCGCCATAAACCTAAAAGAAAACGCAATAAGACAAGTAGGGCAAGGAGTGTCCGAACTGAAGTCTGTGGAGAGTGTTGAAAGTCTTGCGATGCTTGCATTGCAGGACTGAGCATTCGGTGAAGCAGAAAATTTGACCGGTGACGGTCAGAATGCCTTCACACTATAAGTGCGTGAAGGGATAATTCCGTGTTTTAATATGACACGACGCTGTCATATTTTGCATGCCAGACTATATGCAGAATGACGCCGGGAATATCCCGGCACGAGAAGCGAGGTACGACATGGCATTTGATTACAAGAAAGCGTACAGGGAACTCTACCTGCCGCCCCAAAAACCGCAGCTGCTGACGGTTCCCGAGATGCAGTTTGCCGCCGTCCGCGGAACGGGAAATCCGAACAGCAAAGACGGAGAATACAAGGCGGCCCTTGCCGTGCTGTATGCGATTTCCTACACCATCAAGATGAGCAGGACGGGCAGCCGCCGGATTGACGGTTACTTTGACTACGTGGTTCCGCCGCTGGAAGGCTTCTGGTGGCAGGACGGCAGTACCGGCATGGATTATGCGCGCAAGGATGCCCTCAACTGGATTTCCGTCATCCGTCTGCCGGACTTTGTTACGCAGGCTGACTTTGCCTGGGCACGGGAAACGGCAGCAAAAAAGAAGGGGATTGACTGCTCCCGTGCGGAACTGCTGCCCCTTGCGGAAGGCGATTGCGTTCAGATCATGCACATCGGCTCCTATGACGATGAACCTGCGGCCGTGCAGCTGCTGGACGACTTTGCCGCTGAAAACGGCTGGCAGCTGGATTTTTCCGCCGCACGGCTGCATCACGAAATCTACCTGAGCGACCCGCGCAAAAGCGCGCCGGAAAAACGGAAGACCGTCATCCGGCATCCGGTCCGGAGGGCCTCATGAAAGCCTGCAGCGACCTGCTCGAACACCTGTCCCGCCTGCACACGACGCCCCTTGGTGCAGAACGGATCCGGCGGAACCTCGGACTCGGCCCGGATGTTCAGGACCCTGTCGCCTGGTGCCGGGAGAAAATCTGCGCAGAGCATGCCGTCGTTTCCCGTGCCGGCAAGAACTGGTATGCGGCGGCCGGCGGCTGCATCATCACCGTCAATGCCGCAAGCCATACCATCATCACGGCGCACAAGGCATGCGCAGGAGCTGTACATGACTGAACGGGACAGGGAAGGCCGGCCGCCGTTCGACCGGATACAGTCGTTTGCCGAATTCTCGCAGTACTACTGGTACCGCGAAGAGCTCCGGCAGATCTGCAGGCAGCTGGGAATCGACGCATCGGGCATGAAGGCAGAACTCAACCGCAGCATCGAAGCCTACTTCACAGGAACACTGATTCCGCCGAAGACGCGCAAACGGGCACGCCCCCGCCGCAGACCGGACGCAGCCGCAGACACAGCGGATAGTGCCGCAGCCGCGGACGGCCCGCTCAGCCTGGACACCGGCCTCATCGCATGCGATTTCCGCTTCAGCCAGAGATTCCGCGACTTCTTTTCTGAACAGACGGGAATCAGGCACTTCAGGTTCAATGCGGATATGGTTGCCACGGCAAAGAAAGTAAAGGAGGATCACGACGAATCGTTCACCCTCGGCGACATGCTCGACGTCTTTTACGGGCGCAAAAGCTATGCCCGCTATGACAAGGTATCGCTCCAGTGGAACAGGTTCGTCAGGGACTTCTGTGCCGATCCCGCTGCTGCGCAGTACCCGGACAGGCTCAAGGCCGCCGCATGCCTCTGGCGGGAAGTGCGCAGTTCAACACGGGAAAAGGTATATACCCCTGCACTGCTGGAAATATATGCAGACAAGCTTGCAGCGTTCACCGGACGAAATCGCAGTCTTCGGCGATGACTTCAATGACATCGGCATGCTCAGGCTCTGCGGCAGGGGCATTGCCATGGAAAACGCCATTGCCGAAGTAAAGCAGGCTGCCGACGAGATATGCCTTTCGAACGGACAGGACGGGGGTGCCCGCTGGATTGCGGCTCAGCTCTGACGCCCCTTACGCAGTTCAGCCCTGCGAAAGCCGCTTCAGCAGTTCCGCACGCAGGAACTCGTAGCGGAGCCGTTTTTCTTCCTTTGCAAAGTGCACGGAGCGGAACTGCTCGGGATTGTCCTCATAGCACAGTTTTTCCGCCCCGAACTGCTCGCTGGTCAGGTCAAACACGCACTCGCCGCCGTCCGCCGGAACGACATTGTAGCAGTGGTAGTTCCCGCCGTCCCGCAGGATGCCGTAAACCCTGCCGCCGAAAATATCCTGCGCAAGGAACGCCGTTATGGAACACTGGCCGAGCGTCGGGTTTTCCTGCGTCCAGTCCTGCCGCATCCGCGGGGCGCAGGTCTGTGCGCACCAGAGTTCCTTCAGCAGGTCGTACAGGCAGCGGGGATCCCTGACCTTTGAAAACGCCGGATCCACCGGTCCGCAGTCCACATGCTCCCATCCGTAAAATACATAGCTCACAGGCTCTTCCTCCAATCGGTTTTCCCGTAATAGAATGGCAGCCTCAGTATAGCATACGTTTGCGTTTTTGTAGACACGGGCAGTGTAGACTCGGAAAGGCAAACGGTACTGAGCACCGTTGCACAAAGCACAGGATGGTGCTAGGATGACTGCGGAAGGAGCAGGACATGCAGGAATACGTTGCAGAAGTTTTTTCGGAAGAACGCTACGAACTCGGAGAGTCACCGTTCTATGACCCGCGCACCGGAACGCTCTCCTGGGTTGACATCATCCCGGGAACGTTCTACACGCTCGGCGCAGACGGAAAGGGCGCGGAGAGCCGGTATGACTTCGGCCAGGCCATCGGGGCTGCCGTTCCCGCAGAAAAGCCCGGAAGCTATGCCGTCGCCGGGACGGACGGGATTTACCTGTATGCGGACGGCCGCTCACAGCCCGTAACGGGCCTGAGCGCCTATTACGAACCCTACCAGCGCTCAAACGATGCAAAGGCAGATCCGGCAGGCAGGCTCTGGTTCGGTTCCTCCGTCGCCGACGGATACACCGCGGAGCACGAGGCGTGCGGAAACCTCTTCTGCCTGGACGGCGGGACGGTCACCTGCAGGCAGGCCGGAACAAAAATCTCCAACGGAATGGCATGGAGCAGCGACCGCACGAAGTTCTTCTTTTCCGACTCGCTCTGCCACGCCGTCTTCTCCTACGACTACGACCTGGAAAGCGGCTCCATTACAAACCGCAGGGTCCTCTTTCCCGTCGAAGACGGCGTTCCCGACGGGATGTGCATAGATGCGGAAGACTGCCTGTGGGTCGCCGTCTGGGGCGGAAGCCGCATAGAACGGCGCAGCACGAAAGACGGCAGCCTCCTTGCGCGCATACGGGTCGATGCAGCGCACGTCACATCCTGCTGCTTCACCGGCAGCGGCGAACCGGGCAGGCTGTTCATCACCAGCTCTGCCCGCGGCCTGAGCGGCAAGCACGACGGCTGCCTCTTTACCTGCACGGTCAATGCAAAAAGTGCGGGGACGGATTTCGCACGGCTGTAAGGGGGAGGCGGGCTTGATCCTGCCCGGGGCGCCCGCCGGCAGCCGTCAGCCCCTAGTCCTGTACGATGCGTGCACTGCTGATTCCGGCTCCGTTTTTCCTGACCACAATCTTCTTCGGAATTCTGGATTCAAGCTCTTCGACATGGGAAATGATGCCGATCAGCTTATCCCCCTGAGAAAGGTCTTCAAGTGACCTCATCGCCTTATTCAAGGTATCAGGGTCAAGCGTTCCGAAACCTTCGTCGATGAACATCGTATCAAGCCTGATTCCGCCGGCGCTTTCCTGAATCTCATCGGCAAGCCCCAGGGCAAGGGCGAGGGAAGCCTGGAACTGCTCTCCGCCGGAAAGCGTCTGAACGTTCCGCCTGCGGCCCGTATAGAAATCCTTGACATCAAGGTCAAGGCCGCGTTCGGCACCGTCTTCTTCAATGCGGCGGCGGAGTTCATATTTATTATCGGTCATTGTCCTGAGGCGGAGGTTTGCACGGCGGTTTATCCGGTCAAGATACTCCATCTGCACATACACTTCCAGAGAGGGCTTTCCGCTTTTTCCGCGGTTGGAACCTGTCGCAACATCATGCAGCGCATTAACCATGTCAAAGCGTTCCGTTGCCACTGCAATTTCAGGAATCAGCCTTTCAACGGATTGCACGCATTCCAGATTGAGTCCCCTGCGCTTGTTCAACGAATCCCGCTGTTCATTGAGCGCCGTTTTTCTCTCCGTATATGCAGCCTTTTCAGATGCAAGCTTTTCAACATCGACGGCCTCTGTCTCTGCAAGCTGTGTTTTCAGGGTTCCTGCATTTCCCGTAAAGACCGAAATTTCGTTTTTACAGTCTGCAAGCTTCCGCTCTGCAGCTTCAACATTTCCCCTGAGCCGTTCGATCTGAGCTGCAAGCTGCACGAGCCGCTGCCGTGCCTCAGCGAGTGTCCTGCACTGCAGGCCGTTCCGTTTTTCCTCCAGCTTTCTTGCAGCTTCCTGAAGGGTAGCTTTACTGCCGGATATTTCAATCTGAAGCTGACTGACTTCTGCCTGAGCGTCCGCAAGCTGTTTTTCAATGCCCGGGATCATGCCTTCTATTTCTTCGCGGCGCGCCTTTGCACTCTTTTCCTGCCGGAGCATGGCATTTGTTTCTGCGGCTTCAGTCCTGAGCCTTGCATTCCGTTCTTCAATTCCTGAAGAAAGCCGGTCATCCCGTACCGTGAGGCCTTCAAACAGTTTTTCCAGCAGCCCGTTGATATGCGATTCCGCACTTTCAACGGCAGCTTTCTTCTGCCCCGCCTGTACGGAAAGGTCCGTCGCCTTTTTCTGGAGCGCTTCTGCGTCCTGCTTCGCCCTTTCAATTTCCGCCTGCGAAGGAGCCCTGGCAGATTTTACGGCAGGATGCGGGTGTTCCGTTGAACCGCAGACCGGACAGGCAGCCCCGTCCTGCAGTCCTTCTGCCAGGATGCCGGCCTGTTCCAGATTGAACAGGCGCAGCTTTTCCGTATACGCGCAGCTTGCCGCACAGGAATCTGCAGTGGCTTTCTGCGCCCGCGCCTGGGCAAGGCTCAGGGCATCTTTTTCGCCTGAAAGCGCAGAAAGCCGGTCCGCTATGTCCGTAAGGGCAGCCTGTTCGTCAGAAATCTTTCCCAGCGCGGCTTCCAGCGTTCCGATTTTCTCTCCGGCATTTTTAAGCGAGGCCGCTTCATCCTTCAGTTTTTCAAGGAAGGCAGTCCGTTCTGTTTTTCCCTGATGCAGGAAATCCAGTTTTCTTTCACCGGCTTCTATCCGGGAATCAAGCGAGTGCAGCGTTTTTTCCTCTGCGGCCACCTCTTCATACGCTTTCAGGGATGCTTCAAGCAGGGTCCGCTGCTTTTCCAGCTCGGGAAGCTTTCCTGCCGCTTCTTTTGCCTGTGCAAGGACTTCGTTCAGGCTTGCAAATTCCCGTTTTTTTTCAGCAATATGTTGTTCTGCACGCGCAATATCGTCCTGAATCTTTTTCCGTCTTTCGCCGGTCTGAAGGCCGCTGTTTATCCGTTCGAGCTGCGCTTCCACCCTGCCGGTCTGCTCAATGACCTCAGCAAGCAGCTTTTCATCCTCTGCAACGAACGCCCGCAGCGTCCTAAGGTCATCGTCTTCAATGAAAGACAATGCCCTGATCCGGTTGATTTCATCAGCCTTTTCATCCTGTTCCTGCACTTCAATCCGGTTGAGTGCTTCGCGGAGCCTGAGCGTCAAAGTCCTTACGTCATTTTCTGCCTGACTCCTGTCAGCCTTCAGGGTATCCTGCAGTTTCTGATAGTGTTCGGTATGGAAAAGCTCACGGAAAATCTGCTGCTTTTCCTCTTTTTTTGACAGCAGCAGTTTCTGAAAGCTTCCCTGTGCAATCATTGCAATCCTGCAGAACTGGTCTTTCTTGAGATTCAGAATACGTTCGATTTCCGCTGTTACCCTTGAAATTCCCGAAACCGGCTCGCGGTTTTCCGAACGGAACTCAAGAAGGGCATTTGCAGTCGCTTTTGTCGTGCCTTCGCCGCGGAGGGCCTTCCGTTCATACTCGGGATTCCGTCTGACATGATAGCGCTTTCCGTTCGCCTCAAAGTCAAGCTCAACTTCGGTCGGCGTATTGATATCGGCAAAATGCGAACGGAGCATTTCCACGCTGCGGTCGCTTCCGCTCGGGCTTCCGTACAGGACAAAGGTGACGGCATCAAAAATCGTGGTCTTACCGGCACCGGTGTCACCAGTAATGAGATAGAGTCCCTTCGTTCCGAGTTTTTCAAAATCAATCTCGGTCTTCTCTTTATAGGATTCAAACCCGGTCATCAGCAGTTTTATCGGTCTCATTCGTCTTCCCCCCAGATTCTTTCAATAAGCGACTGCATGTAGCTTTTCTGTTCGACACTCATGCCGCTGCCCCTGCGGGATTTATAGAACTCTTCAAAAATGCTCAGCGGCCTGTCTCCCCGGACACCGGGATCCTTTTCCGTGCTTTCTGAGGCCCTTGAAGCAGCGTTGTCATAGGAAAGACGCAGGACATTCGGATACACCGTCCGGAGATTTGCCATGGCGTCCATGATTTCATTTTCATCCGTCAGCGTGATGTCAATGAAATCCTCATGATTGTTGGGATCGTTCTTTGCCATCCGCATGATTTCATCGAATGTTCCCCTTATTTTCCGCAGGTCCCTTTTGGGAATCAGGGGAACCGTATCGACATCGACCCTGCCTTTTTCGCCGAGCGTAACGAGGGGCATCTTTTTTTCCTGATCGAACTCGGATATCGAATACTTCAAGGGCGTGCCGCAGAAGTAGACATTGTTCTTTCCGATTTTCTGCAGGCTGTGAATATGGCCGAGGGCGGTATAGTCAAAATCACTGAAAACGGCATCGCTGACTGCATCCAGCCCGCCGATGATGTTTTCTTCGGACTCGCAGCGTTTTGCACTCAGGATATTCTGATGGGCAAGGATGACGTTCCGCTCGCCTGCATTCACGTGCATGTGCCTGACTGCACAGCGGACGGCATCCTCGTACGTTTCAATCCGCTCATCTTCAAAGTAATGCTGGACTATCGAAGGCTTTATGAAGGGAAGCAGGTAAAAATTGACGGGACCGTACGCATCGGTCAAAGTGACGGGATCGATTGTTCCGTCGTAGGGCTTTGAAAAGAAGATCCCTTTTTCCGTCATGAACTCACCGCCGAACGTCAGCCGTTCCGCAGAGTCATGATTGCCGCTGATTATCAGCACCCTGATTCCTGCTTCCACGAGCCTGTTCAGGAATTTCCGCAGGACCTTTATGCCCGATTCCGGCGCAACGTTCCTGTCATACACGTCACCGGCAATCAGCAGTACATCAACGTGCCGTTCAACCAGAACGGCCGCTATCTTTTCCAGAATATATTCCTGGTCTTCCATCAGCGGATAATTATACAGGGTCTTCCCCAGATGCAGGTCTGATATGTGGGCCAGCCGCATTTTTCCCTCCTCTCTTTCCCTCTCTTCCGATATGCACGATGCCCGCATATCCGCACGTCATTCGTACCCGGCAGCCGTTCATGCAGGGGCACCCTGCGGCAGGAATGACGGGTACCGGCCATTATACCACGAACGTTCCCCATTGTCAGCCCCGGCGGCGTTCGCACCACAGGCGTTCGACCCACAGGCGTTCACGCCGCCTTGTCTTTGAAAGGCGTTGACGCTATACTGGGAGCAGGACAGGGAACAAGAACCGGACCGCCGGTTCAGGTAACGGATACAGGCATGCACACGGCATGCACGACAGGAGGGCAGCATGGGTGTTTTTTCAAAAATCCACCGCTTCCGCGAAGCAGGGGAAGAGGCAAACGTCAACAACGTGGAACAGTTTGGCCAGCCGGTCATATCGCTCTTTACCACGACCAAAGTGTTCAGCCTGCACCATCACATCGACATTACCGACAGCAGCGGGAACATACGCTACCAGGCGGACTCAAAGTTCCTGTCCTTCCACGACAAGACGGACATCCGCAGGGCAACGGGCGAGCACGTTGCCCACATTGAACGCAAGCTGCTGACCCTCCACGAACGGCATTTCGTTACGATGGCAGACGGGAGCGGGTTCCAGCTTTCCAACGAGCTTTTCCATTTCATCAGGGACATCACGAACATCGAGGGCCTGGACTGGCAGCTCAAGGGCAACATCCTCGGGCTGAACTTTGAACTCTACGACGGCAGCGGGAACATCATCGCCGTCATCGGGCAGAAGCTGTTTTCGATTCACGACAAATACTGCATCGACATCTACCGGGAAGAGTACGAAGAGAAGGTCGTCGCAATCCTCGTCACCCTGCAGCACATGATCCGCGACCGGCAGTCCTCCCATGCTTCCGCTTCATCAGGCTCATCCGGGAACTGAGGAGGCAGCAGCATGGAAACACCGGCAAAGAAACTGCTCGTCGTAAACGGCATGCTTGAACAGCGGCACTTTGACCGCATCCGCGCAGCCGCAGAAGCACTGGGGCTGCATGCCGCATGCTACCGGACGGAGGAAGATATTCCCCGGAGCGACTATGATGCGGACATCATCTACGGCTTTGCGCCGTCAATCACCCGGACGAGCAGAACGCTCAAGTGGCTCTGCGTACCGTGGGCGGGTGTCGACTCGCTCATGGCACCGGACTATTTTGCAAACACGGACTGCCTGCTTACGAATTCCGCCGGTGCATTCGGAGTCGCAATTGCGGAACACATGGTCGCAGTCGCCCTCATGATGATGCGGCAGTTTCCGCAGTTCCTTGAGGCGGGCAAAGCATGCCGGTGGCTTCCCCCGCTCCCCCAGCGCTCGCTCAAGGACAGCAGGATTACCGTCCTGGGAACCGGGGACATCGGCACGTCATTCGCCCGGCGGGTACGCGGCTTTGAGCCTGCGCGGATCTACGGCGTGTGCCGGAGCGGCAGGAACGCCGATCCGGTCTATGACGACGTGCTGCCGGTAAGCCGCCTGGACGACGTGCTGCCGCAGACGGACCTTCTTGCGATGAGCCTCCCCTCGACGGCGGAAACGAAGGGCATCCTTTCCCGCAGGCGGCTCGCCCTGTTGCCGGAAGGGGCCTACGTCATAAACGTCGGGCGCGGTTCCGCCATTGACGAAGCGGCCCTCGCGGACCGGCTCGAAGGCGGACAGCTTGCAGGCGCGGCACTAGACGTCTTTCAGACGGAACCCCTGCCGCCGGAAAGCCCCCTCTGGAAAACGAAGAACCTGCTGATTACGCCCCACGTCTCGGGCATCATGATGCTTCCCTATACGAAGGACCGGAACGTGGACCTCTTTCTCGAGGACCTGCATAACTTTATGGAAGAAAAAGCCCTCCGCGGTCTCGTGGACCGGACGCTCGGCTACTAAAGGGCATTTTGCCCCGGGCTGCGATTTACGCCTTGCAAAATGTGGGAATTTGGTCCATACTAGAGACTGGAGGGAAGTCCCCGTGCGGGCTTCGAACGATAGTTTTAACGACAGACACAAGCAGGGGGAACCCATGAACAGTGTAGACCAGTTTTTCAGCAACGCAGGTTCGCTGACGAATATACCGGCTTTCATCGACGATGAAAACGAAGGCTCAGGACGTCCCGTCATCGTCCCGAACGCGGAATTCTTTGAGAAATTCCTTGCCCGCTGCTACAGCAGCGTCCTCAACGACGAAACCGTAAACCTGAACCAGAAGGGAGACACCTTCGGCGATACCGACTTCCGCAAGGCCCTCTCATCATTCATGTTCCGCTTCCACAAGGTTGAAGCACCGGTTGACAACATCATCGTCGGCCCGGGACTCGGCGGTCTCGTATTCCGCCTGATGCAGCTGCCGAGCCTGCGCCATCCGTCCGGCGAAAAGAAGTCCGGCAGCCTCCTGTCATACGCGGAACAGGTGCGCCATTCCATTTCGCCCGTCGTCGCCATCCCCGAGGACGTGAGCACGACGACCGAAAGCCTGTTCAAGAATGCGGGCTTCGGCATCAAGAAGGTCGCCGTCGACGACCTGGGCGTTTCGCTCGACTCCCTGCTCACCTCCGGTACGACCATCCTCTACGTAACCGCGATGGAGCCTCCCGAATTCACCCTGGACGATCCGGCGGAACGGCGGCAGGGCATCATTGACTGGGCGGCGGAAGCAGACTACCGCTACATCATCGAAAACGACGATACGATGAACATCAGCCTGGACTCGACCTTCAAGACGGCGGACAGGAGCGACAAGGTCATCTACATGAACACCTTCTCGAACCTTCTGTGCAAGGGCCTGTCCGTTGCATGGATGGTGCTGCCTGACAAGCTGCTTGCCGAGTACAAGGACGCATTCAGGGACTACGACTGCCAGGTGTCCTACCTGGACCAGATCGTGCTCACGATGTTCCTTGACAAGGGCTTCATGGACAACTACCTTGCAAGCGTGCAGGGCAACGGCGAAGAAAGCGATATCTAGCACAGACGCTGCATAATACAAAAAGTGAGAACCGCCCGTGTCGGAAAAACGTCCCGGTGTACGCAGAGTACGTATCCTCATCTGCCTGACGGCAGGGCTTTTGCTGGCATCCGGCCCGGCAGCGGCGGAACGCATTGCGCTCGACTTCATTCCCATGTGCAATACGGAACGGAAAACCCTGCACTTTGCCTGGGACCCCGGCTGGTTCTCCCGTCCGCCGGACGAATACAACCACGATCTTGCCCGGCTCTGCTGCTTTCTTTCCGATGCCTCCTACAGCCTTGACGCCGGCGGAAATCCTGCGGACCTGACCGAATGTTACTGCAGGCTCGGCGCAAACCGGAGCAGCATCCGCTGGCACTACGGGCTTGACTACAGCGGCGAACAGGGCAACGACCAGTGCGCCTACAGCCTTGCAACCGTCCCCCTCCCGGACGGCAGCCCCCTCGTCATCCTCACGGTGCGGGGAACTCCGGCGGGGAACAATGAATGGCTGTCCAACCTGAACATTGCAAACTCAAAGGAAAAGAAGCAGTCCGGAAAAAAGAACCGGGACCGGCAGGCGGCGCAGGCGGATTCCCCGCCGGACCTGCTGGACTACCATGAAGGCTTCCTCAAGGCGGAACAGGAAATCCTCCGCGCCCTGCTCGACTATACCGGCAGGCTCGGAACGAGTCCCGGCAGGATCAAGCTGCTGATTACCGGCCACAGCCGGGGGGCTGCCGTCGCCAACATCATCGGGTCGCACATCGTCGAGCAGCAGCTGTTCCGCACGGAAAACTGCTACATCTATACGATTGCCTGCCCCAACGTCACGACCTTCAGCGAGGACGTGGCAAAGAGCCCCGTCTTTTCCTTCATCTGGAACATCATCAACGCCGAGGACGTCGTACCTGCGATTCCCTTCAACCGCGCCGGGAACTGGAACTACCGGAAGTTCGGCAACATCAAGGTGCTGGCAAACGCCTGGTCGGCAGGCCGGGCACACTTCTACGGCGAACTGCGCCCCCGGATGAACCGGACCTACCGCTACCTGACGGGCAAAGACTACCAGCCGTCAGGCGTCGGTTCGTTCATTACGGTTCAGCTGGGCAAGCTGCTTGCAAGCGTGAATCCTGACGTCGACAAGTTCTACAAGGGCACCTTTGCCCTGCACAAGTATCTGGCAAAAATCGTCCCCGCCATGTTCCCTTCGGAAGAGGAAAAGGCGGAAAAGGAAGCGAAGGGCCCGAGCCTTTCCGACCGGGTCGTGCAGAAGGTTGACGAGGAAAACGAGGGCATCATCACGAAGATATTCGAGATCGTCAATAACCTGCACCAGAGCGAGAGCTACCTTTCCTTCCTGATGGAACTGGACGAGGCGGAATGCTTTAACGATGCCCCGTCCGTCCAGGTCGTCATCAAGGGCCAGTCCGAAGCTGCCGTCCTCGACGCCGCCGGAAACGAGATAACGAAGCTCAAGGAAGGGCAGACGAAGCTCTTTGAACTGCACGAGTCTTCGGCAGCCTGCCGCCTGGGCTTCCAGATGACCTGCCTCGGCTTCCCCGTTGACGATGACTTTGAGATTGTCCTGACCGACACGTCCCTCTTTCCCACCCCGGTCAGCATCATGACCGAACGCTACGGCGCAGACGGAGTCCTGCAGAAGTCGGAAATCGAGACCATCTACCCCAACTGCGGACGGGTCTACCGCATCAGGGCAGGCAGGGCGCAGCTGGGCGGCTGGGGGTTGGACGCAGAGCCGCTGACAGGCAGCGAGCGGAAGACGTCGCTGGCAAAGACGGGCATCTGGAAAAAGGAGAAGAAACGCCTGGCCTTTGAAGCGGATCTGGACAGCGACCTGAACCTGGGCTTCGGCATTTCCTACGGAACCAGGCTGCTGTACGGTACGGCACTCTACCGCATTCCCCTGCAGGAAAACTTCCTCGGTACCTGGGAGATTGACGGCGGCATCGGCCACAAGACAAAACTGTGGAATTCCGTCTATCTGAACAGCGAGCTGCTTGCCCGGGGCGTATTCGTTCCCGACAGCGACCTGCGCGACGAGTCGGAAGAAGAGACGGGCCGCAGCGGGGTGTTCTCATTCGTGCCCGCCCTGCGCCTGTCCCTCGCCTGGCAGCCCCTCCGCAAGGCGCAGGTCTTTGCCTACACGATGGGCAGCCTTGCCGTCCTCGATTTTAACGAGTCGGCCTTTGAGTCCCACCGGACGACCATCCGCCCCATCGAACTGAACGATGACCTGGGCCTCGTGCTGACGTTCGGCATGGGCATCAGGTTCTAGGAAAGCAGGCGGCCCTTTGCCCTTGACGGAACTGCCCGACGGAACTGAACCCGCCCCGCATGAACGGGGCGAGTGCGGGGTTGTCCCGCGGACAGCTTACCGGCGGGCGGCCAGCTCTTCCACTTCCGCGCGGTCCGAATCCTGCACGTAGACGTCCAGGCGGACGCCGTGGGCGGTGTAAAGCGGGTCAAGCGTCCGCTGCGGCTCGGCATATTCCACGCGGGCTATCTGCATGCCGAGCATGCATTCCAGTGCCTCCCGGCAGATTTCCCTGTCCTGCATGACGATTCCGAACATGAAGTCGTCATGAAAGGTCAGCTCCTCGAAAGGCTTCGGTTTTGGCTCCCCGAGGGGGAAGCCGCTGTCATTCTTCATTCAGTCACCTCTTGCCCTGTTATCTGCAGGCAAGAGGTGTTTTTTGCCATTTTACCGGGGAAAAAATGAAAAAACGTGCCTAAAACTCATGTAAGCCAGTGCACGCGGTGTGTTTTAACACGGTGCAGTCCCTGTGTTCAATACGGTGCACGCGGTATGTTTAACACGGTGCACGCGCTGTGTTCAATGCAGTGCACACGCTGTGTTTAACACGGTGCAGCCAACTGCCGCCTGTTTTAAGGGGGCTGACCGCCCCCTGGTAACCAATGCTATGGCGCAGCCGTAAAGTAGCCCGGTAAACCGTTTGCAGGATCATCGATGCGGGCGTTATCCATGCTCACATGACTTCCATTATATGCAGTACCGCTTCCACCTGCAAGACTGGTGCAGCCGCTAAACGTACTGCGGTGAACTACTGCTGAATCAGTTGTAAAGTTTGCGGATGCATATATTGTCACAAGGCCGCTGCAATCCTCGAACATACGGTTCATCTTGGTGACACTGCCCGTATTAAAGCCGCTCAGATTAAGGCTGCTCAGGCTGAAGAATTCGCGTTAAGCGGAATCTTCACGCCGCTATCGGTGTAGCCTGCCGCATAGTATTCGTCGCTCATAGGGAGTTTCCCTTATGAAAAAATCCCCGCAGTTCCCCCGAATGGTGCTATACTGTCTGGAAACACGCACATGCAGGAGGGCGATGGCATGACCTACTATGTAGACGCCGGGACACGGAAAAACGGAAACGGAACAAAAGACAATCCCTTTAAGACGATAAGCGAGGCAGCCGCCGTTGCGCGGGCAGGAGACGAGGTCATCGTCAGGGACGGGATATACCGCGAGCAGGTGGTTCCCCGCTTCGGCGGAACGGAAGACCGGCGCATTACCTACCGATCGGAAACGCCCCTCGGCGCCGTCATCAGCGGTTCGGAAGTCCTCACGGGCTGGAAGCCCTACAAGGGCGACGTGTGGACGGCGAAGGTGGACAACGGCCTGTTCGGCGGCTACAACCCCTACACGACCTACGTGTGCGGGGACTGGTACTTTGCGCCGACGGTCCGCCACACCGGTTCCGTCGTCCTGAACGGACGGATGATGTACGAGACGGCGACGCTCGAAGAATGCCTTGCGGGGGAAGCCGACCCCTGCGCCTGGGACGCGAAGGAGTCACAGTTCAAGTGGTATTGCGAGCAGGAGGGGGAACCGGTCCAGCCGGCCGGGACAAAGACGGAATATGTCGTCGCCGCGCAGGACAAGGAAATAAAGGAAGGCCGCTGCACGGTCTTTTACGCGAACTTCAAGGGCCTTGATCCGAACACGCAGGAGGTGGAAATCCTCGTGCGCCGCAACTGCTTCATGCCCCGCAAGAACGGGCTTAATTACATCACGGTGAGCGGCTTTAAAATCTGCAACGGGGCAACGACCTGGGCACCGCCGGCGTCCTACCAGGACGGCCTGATCGGCCCGCACTGGAGCAGGGGCTGGATTTTTGAGGACCTAGAAGTCTGCAACAGCCGCTGCTGCGGCATCTCGCTCGGAAAGTACCGCGACGTGGAAAACGACATGTACTTCTATACGAAGCACCTCAAGAGCCCCACGCAGATGGAACGCGACGCCGTGTGCCGCGGCCAGTACCACGGCTGGACTAAAGAACGGATCGGCTCGCACATCATCCGCCGCTGCCACGTGCACCACTGCGAGCAGACGGGCATCGTGGGCCGGATGGGCGGCGTCTTCTCGACGATCGAAGACTGCCACATCCACCACATCTGCAATTCGCAGCAGCTCGGCGGGGCGGAAACGGCGGGAATCAAGCTGCATGCGGCGATCGACGTGCTCATCCGGCGGAACTGCATCCACGACTGCATCATGGGCGTATGGCTGGACTGGGAGGCCCAGGGCGCACGGGTCAGCCAGAACCTGATGTACAACAATGAGCGGCCTGCCGGACGCGAGGCGGCGAAGGGGGCAATGTTTTCGACCGACGTCTTTGTCGAAGTCGGCCACGGGCCCACGATTGTGGACAACAACCTCCTGCTTTCCAAGGTGTCGGTGACGATTCCGAGCGAAGGCATTGCCGTCGTGCACAACCTCGTCCTCGGTTCATTCAGCCTGATCAACTCCGGCGTAGACAGCATCGTGAACGACCAGCGCGAACCGCGCTATACCCCCTACCATATCCGCCACCGGACGGAGGTTGCGGGCTTCATGACGATCCTGCACGGCGACGACCGCATCTACAACAACATCTTCGTACAGCAGCAGGCGGTGACGGACCCGAAGAAGACGGCTGCCGACGCCGACTACGAGGCAGTCGGTACGGCGCCCTTCGACATTTTCCCGACCTATGAGGCGTGGATTGCAAACTTCATGCCGGACAGGGAGCCGAACATGATGGAACTGGGCAAGCACCATTTCGGTCACCTGCCGGTCTGGCTTGCGGGAAACGCCTACTTTAACGGGGCGACGGTCTGTAAGCACGAGACGGACAGGCTGGTCGGGACGGAACGGGCCACGGTCACACTGGAAGGCGGGATGCTCAAGAGCAACCTCGCCCGCCTGATCGGCGGCTACAGGGCCGGCATGGTTACGACGGAACTGCTCGGGTCGGCATTTGAGCCGGAGCAGCGCTTTGAGAGCCGGGACGGCAGCGACATCATCTTTAACGAGGACTTCCTGGGAAGTCACCGGGGAGCTGCGGTCATTCCCGGCCCCTTTGCCGAACTCACCGACGCAGTGCAGGTCCTGTAGGCCGCCCGCCGTCGCAGAGGCTTTCCCTGCCCCGCCCCATTCTGCGGGCAGGTTCCGGCGAGGCCCCGGGCGGGCTGACCGTCCCTCTGTCGCCGCATGGCCCTGCGGGCGGGCTGCTAGGGGGTGGCGCGCCCCGGGTCCGGCAGGAACTTGCAAAAAGCGGCCCGCTGCGGTAGAGTGAAGGGAGATGCGGCTGCAGCGACCGGGACGGACCGGGCAGCCGGTGCAGGGAGACACAGGAGGCTTTCTCGGCTATGAAAATGAAAAAATACGCAAGTGCGCTTTTGTGCCTGGCAGTGCTGGCACTCTGTGCGGCGACGGCGGGCAGACTGCGGGACAAACAGGCAAAAGACCGGATTATATGGAAAAACCATGTGAAGTACCGGAAGTTCAACGGTACCCCCGAGAATACGGTCATATTCTACGGCGGCTTTCACGGGGGCAGCAATGACCTGCTCTTCCGGCAGGTAGACCCGGAACAGGAAAGCGACATGCAGGCGGTCACCGAAGAGGAGTTCTTCATATCCGAGCCCGTCAGGTTCGGGACGCGCTACGTGCTCGAATACTGGTACTGGGCGGATCCTTCGGACCCCTTCGAAAACTCAACGGCCATCGCCCGCGACTATACGGAACAGACCAGTCCCCTGATCATCGACGTTCCCTATGAACCGGGCTTTTACTACTTCGGCTATTATGACGGAAGGCCTTCCATCGTAAAGGGGGAACTGACGGAATGGAGCGGCCATCCTTCGGTCGAGATGAAACCCGAAGCCATCAGGAAAGCGCTCAAGTGCTATGCAGGCACCCGCTGGGCTCCGCTCCTCAGGGCGGAACTCAAGCAGGCGGAAGCAGAAGCAAAGCAGCACAAGGCCGAACGCAAGGCTGCCGCCCGCCAGAGCATGTGGCTGGATGACGCCGGAGCGGAAGCACCACAGGACTAAGCCGGAAGCAGGGGCACCCCTTTTCGCCAGAACAGGCCTGAGCCCGGCACCCGCTGTCCTGCAATGAATGTCCCGCTCCTTAGAGGAGCGGGTATCTGCTTACAGGGTCGGGTACCTGTCGAAGTAAGCCTTGGTTTCCTTTGCGACCATACCGCTCAGGGCGATGAGCGCAATGCAGTTCGGTATGGCCATGAGGCCGTTGAAGATGTCGGCAATCGTAAAGACCGCGTTGACCGTAAAGTAGGGGCCGATTGCAACCGCAAGGATGTAGAGCCAGCGGTATACCTTGACCGGTCCCATGTTGCCCTTCGTCAGGTACTCAAGGCACTTTTCAGAGTAGTAGTCCCAGCCGAGGATCGTCGTAAAGGCAAAGAAGGCAAGGCAGAGCATGAGCAGGAACTGCACGCTGTGGCCGTCACCGCCGAGCACCTTTGAGAAGGCCGTCGCCGTCAGGACCGCACCCTGTGCGCCCGCATTCCAGTCCGCAACCCCGCCGATGATGTCGCCGTAGAATGCGATGACGATGGCAAGACCGGTCATCGTACAGATGATCAGCGTGTCGATGATCGTACCCGTCATGTTGACGAGGCCCTGCTCGACCGGTTCGTTCGTCTGGACCGCAGAGGCGGCGATCGGGGCGGAACCGAGGCCTGCCTCGTTCGAGAAGATGCCGCGGGCAATGCCTTTCTGCATGGAATCCGCAACCTGCTTGAACACAAATCCCATGGCACCGGCGCCGACCGCCTTCCATCCGAAGGCGCTCTTGAAGATGAGGGCGAAGGCGCCCGGAATCTTCATCGCATTCATGATGACGATGGACAGGCCGAGGAACACGTAGACGACTGCCATTGCGGGGACGACTTTTTCCGCAACCTTTGAAATGCGCTTGATGCCGCCGATGACGACGAGGGCGGTGCAGACGGTGATGACGATGCCGGAAATGACCGTTGCCCAGGTGTAGCTGCTGCCGAGGAAACTGAACGCGATGTTCGTGCTGTCCGGGTCAAATGCGTTGTTGACGGCGGAAGTAATGCCGTTTATCTGCGTCATCGTACCGATTCCCATGATACCGGCGAGCGCACCGAATACGGCAAAGAGTACCGAAAGCCACTTCCACTTGGGGCCCATGCCCTTTTCAATCGTATAGAAGGGGCCGCCGAGCACGTGGCCGTCGGGAGAAACTTCGCGGTACTTGATGGCAAGCATACATTCGGCGAACTTGGTCGCGGTTCCGAGGATGGCCGCAATCCACATCCAGAAGAGGGCGCCGGGGCCGCCGGCAACAATAGCCGTTGCAACGCCGACGATGTTTCCGGTTCCGATAGTTGCGGAAAGGGCAGTGCAGAGGGCAGCAAAGCCTGAAAGTTCGCCCTTTCCTTCGTTTTCCTTGAAAATCGACTTGAAGGCGCGGCCGAACTTCGTGAACTGAATGCCGCGGGCCCGGACCGTCAGGATGAGTCCCGTGGCAAGAATCAGGACGATTGTGGGGATTCCCCACACGATTCCGTCAATGGAATCAAGGATGGCATTGATAGACATGTTTTCCACCTTTTGCTTCTAGATTTTTGCTGTCAGCGGGCAGTATAGCATTTTTTCTGTTTCTCTGCACCATAGCAGGGGTGGTTTTCGGCACAAAACTGCATAAATTTGCAGTTTTTTCTTGTTTGTCCTGTTGAACAGGAGGGCTTCCCGCACCTCCGGCAGTATTTCCCGGGCCCCGCACCGGTCCGCACCGCTGGAGAGGCCCCGCAACTGCACCGGCCGTCACTTGTCCAAGAGGGGCAAAAAGTATACAATAGGCCCCAGTATTTCCGGGAGGGGCAGGTTTTATGGAAGAAGAAGGCAGCAGCGCAGTGGTGGAAACGGTTCAGGCCGCAGCAGGGGTTGCAGCGGACACGATTCAGACAGTGACCAAGGGGGTCTCGAGCGAAACCGCATCGATCCTGCATCTTGACGACATAAAGAAGTACTTTACCTTCGAGCAGCTGACCCACATCATCATGGGCCTCATCGCCATCGTCATTTTCTATATTGCCTACCGGGTACTGAAGAAACTGCTCAAACGCCAGCTTGCCAAGTTCGCCAAGCCCCACACGGTGCTTATCGTCAGCAGGACCATAAGCTATACCTTCAGAATCCTCATCGTGATGTACGTGCTGAACCTCTTCGGCATAAACCTGTCTGCCATCTGGGGTGCGGCGGGGATCGCAGGCCTTGCAATCGGCTTTGCGGCGCAGACGTCTGTGAGCAACATCATCAGCGGCATGTTCGTCGTCGGCGAGAAGGCCATGAAGCTGGGCGACTGCATCAGCGTGGACGGGACGACGGGCATCGTGGACAGCATCGACCTCCTGAGCGTGAAGGTGCACACCTTTGACAACCAGATGGTGCGCATCCCCAACAGCTCCATCATCAACGGGACCCTCATCAACTACAACCACTTTGACGTGCGCCGCGTGGTCGTGGACGTGGGCGTGTCCTATGATTCCGACGTGGACAAGGTGCTGGCGGCCCTGGAGCAGGTGCCGTCCATGTGCCCCACGGTCATCGCCGATCCCGCGCCCAAGGTCTACTACGACTCCTTCGGGGCAAGCTCCATCAACCTGAAGGTCTGCCTCTGGTGCAAGAACGCCGACTTCATCGCCACCAAGAACGCCGCCTACAAGGCCATCGTCAAGGTGAGCCGCGAGACCCCCTTCGAGATTCCCTACACCAAGCTGGACGTGAAGATCGTGAACGGTGACCTGAACGCCGCTCCTTCCGGGACGGCAGCAGCGGCCCTGTCAGCAGCTCCGGCAGCCCTGTAAACAGCAGGAACCAGCGGCCGGTCAGTACCCCCGGCTACCCCGAACACGGCGGGGTAAAACGCCTTTCGACGGCGGCCCTGTGCGTTCCTCAGGGCTGAAGCCGCCCTATCCGGCAACCGGGACCTTTACGACGATCTTGCGGACGGGAGACTGCTCATTGACGCAGACGCCGGGCATGTGGACGTCCTGCGGATACAGGATCAGAAAATCCCCTGCTTCCAGAAGATAGTCCGTACAGGCGTCATTGTGATGGAAAAACATGACATCCTTTTCTGCATTGTATTCCGTGCACAGTTCCATCTTACCGATCGGGGTCACCGCTATCAGTTCCCTGCCGCTGACTATCAGCTGAATGTCGATGAACTTTTTGTGGGCCTCGTACTTTGCCTCGCCGCGGGCCTTTGTCGTGTATTCCTGCACGCTTGCGTATGCGCCGTTTTCAAGTTCGTACTTGCCGACGGCGGCAGTTCCGGCCTTCTGAACGATAAAGTCATAGGCAGACGGGCAGAGTTCCTTGATTTTCGCCAAATCCTTCATAATACCTTTTCTCCTTATGCATGGTCGGTGCATGTGACGCATCCCTGCGCTTCATGCTGTCCGCATGCCGTACAGTATATACGACCTGACCGAAAAACGGAAGGCTCCGGAAGCACGGGCGCATTTCACGGCATCGCCTTCCGTCCCTGGATGATCATGGAAAGCGGGAAACCCTGATGCTCGAGCTCAGGGAAGCCGCCGCTGATGTCGTAATCGAACTCCTGCAGGCCGGTCACGACAATACCGTTACCGCACATGCCTGAGATGATTTCCGCCATCGGATGCGTGTAGTCGGTGAAAGTCTTTGACCGGTAGCTTTTCTGCGTGATGTAGTACATGCCCCCGTTCCCGACCCACTCATGCTCAAAGTATGAGTAGCAGCACTCCTTCCGGTGCGCAGGGTCAAAGCCCTCGTCACCGTCCATGCCGAGCATGTTCGTGCAGGGGTGCTGCTCGTTGATTACGATGACGGCCCCCGGCTTCATGCATTTCGCGATGACGGCGAAGAAGCGGTCCAGGTCCTTGAACCAGCAGAGCGCGCCGATGGTGATGATGACCAGGTCGAACGCCTCCTTGTGGCGGTCATCTATGTCGTATATGTTGTCCGCCTCAAACTCACAGGGAAGATGCAGCTCATTCGCCCTCTCGCCTGCGAAGGCAACCTGATTCTCCGCAATGTCAAAACCGATTCCCTTCGCCGCCTTTCCGCAGTGCACCAGGGAAAGCAGTTCGCGGCCGTTGTTGCAGCAGAACTGCCCGATGACGGCTCCTTCCGTATGGAGCTGCTTCAGGACGGCCTTCATTTCCTCATAGAAAAAGGGGTAGTCCTCCTGCTGTATGCGCGCGGTGATGTCGGCTCCCCAGGAAGCATCCCGCTTCTCAAACGCCTCTTCCCATGCAGCCTTGTTTCCTTCGATATATTTGTCCATACACGCTCCTTTGCGTCAACCGCCGGTCAACCGCGGGCTTAGCCGTCAGACGCCTCCGTCCCCCGCCCGGCCCTTACAGCAGCTGCTTCAGGCAGGCAATTTTTTCGGCCGTAGTCGCCCAGCTCGTTGCAAAGCGCACGACGGTATGACCTGCATCTGCGCGTTCCCAGAACGCAAAGCGCACCTGTTCTGCCAGGCCGGCCATCCGTGTGTTTTCGAGAAGCACGAACTGCTGATTCGTGGGCGAGTCAATGAAGAACTCATAGCCCTTTTCGCGGAAAGCGGATTTGAGTTCTTCCGCCCGGTCAATCGCGTTCCTGCTGATCCTGAAATAGAGTTCGTCCGTGAAAAGCGCATCGAACTGGACGCCGAGCAGCCGCCCCTTGGCGAGCAGCGCCCCGTGCTTTTTGATGAGATTGTCAAAATGGTCCGGCATATTCTTCTTCGTAAAGACGACGGCCTCCCCGCACAGCGCACCGACCTTTGTTCCGCCGATGTAAAACACGTCGCACAGGCGGGCAATGTCATTCAGGCTGACATCGGTCTGACGGCTCATCAGGCCGTAGCCGAGCCTTGCCCCGTCAAGGAAAAGCGGCATGCGGTGCTTCCGGCAGACGTCACTCAGCCTTGTCAGTTCCGCTTTCGTGTAGAGGGTGCCGTATTCGGTCGGATGGGAAATGTAGGCCATTCCCGGAAAAACCATGTGCTCGCGGTTTCCGTCCGCATAAAACTCCTGCACGAATGCATCAAGTTCGTCCGCGTCCATCTTGCCGTCATGGGAAGGAACGGTCAGGACCTTGTGCCCCGTCACTTCAACCGCACCCGCCTCATGGACGCTCACATGCCCCGTCTGAGCCGACACGACGCCCTCGTAGGGGCGGAGCATCGTGTCGATGACGATCTGGTTCGTCTGCGTGCCGCCTGTCAAGAAGGCAATCTGCGCGTCGGGCATTCCGCAGGCAGCGGCGATTTTTGCTTTCGCGCGGGTGCTGTATTCATCCGCACCGTAGCCGGACAGCGCTTCCATGTTCGTCTTCGCAAGTGCCTCCAGCACCGCAGGATGCGCGCCTTCAATGTAATCACTTTCAAAACTGAGCATATATACCCTTCCTTCCGAAATGATGCCGTAGCACCATCTCAGGTTCCCATATTACGGAAAGTACCCCGGGATTGCAATCACGGTCAGGAAGCGGAGGGCTGCCGCTTCCAGGGACGGGCGCGATCAAGCCAGCCGTTCGCCTTCCAGTAGACGTAACCGGTATAGTCCGGGTTTGCCTTGCCCAGGCTTGCCTGCAGCATCCGTGCGGCATAGAACTTCACCTTGACTGCCAGCGTCGTGCGGGCCGGCTTCGTGTAGTCGATCGCCCTGAAATGCCGTGCCGCCTTCTGTACGGCCGCCGTCAGGGCCCGCCGCCGCTTTTCCGGCAGCCTGTCCCAGACTATGTCACCCAGAAGCTTGCATGCCACCGTCCTGATATAGGGGACGCCCCACCAGGCGAGGCTGTCCCTGATGTCCTTTGCGGCAGATGTCTCCCCTGCCCCGAGGCTCTGCGTGATGATGAGCGCCCGCTTGCCGAACAGTTCCCCCGCCGGCCGGTGCGGCATCCAGTGATAGGCAAAGTGGTCGAGCAGGGATTTCATGGCGCCGGTCGCATGAAACACATAGGTCGGCGACGTAAATACAAGCAGGTCCGCGTCCCGCATGGCCCGGTCAATCTTCTGGACAAAGGCGGCATCCCTGCACAGGCTTTCGTTTTTCTTGATGCAGTTCGTACAGCCGCTGCAGAAGGAGGGACAGTCCTTCGGCAGGTAAAATTCCGTTATGTCCGCAGCATCCCGCAGTCCGTCCAGAAAGAGTTCCTTGAGCCTGTAGGTAACGCCGTGCTTTTCCGTTCCGTTTATGACCGCAATTTTCATGCACCCCCTCCATTTCGCCTGCATGCCGCCTGCACTCCATCCGGCAGCGGCAGGCATTCCGCCGCAGCAGTGCACCGAAGCGACATGCATTCCGCCGCACCCGCGGCTGTGCCGTCGGTCTTATTTGCGCTTATAGACCCGCCAGATATCGCACAGTTTCGAGTCCCGGGGAATCGTCAGCTGTACGTCGTCCCTGAACAGTGCATAGGAGTCGTCAATCAGGACATTCCCGTCAAGGTTTGCAACCTGGACAATCCGGTAATCGTCAAATACCGTAATCAGTACATACAGCGTGCCGGTGTAGGACAGCTGCATCCGTTTCAGATCTGACCTGAGCAGCTTCAGGTCGTACTGCTGCGCCTCATATTCGCTCTGCTCATAGGTCCAGAGGGCAGGATTGGAACCTTTTGCCTGCACGTCGAACGAGTAGGTGTCCGTGGCAGCAACTGTATAGAGGGAACTGTCACCGAGCGTCAGGTCATCAAAGCGGGATGCGGTGATTTTACTGATGATATTGCCGTCAACGGCAAAATGTGCCTGATACGCTGAAACAAAGCCGACATCGCGCTTTGCCTTGATGACGTATTCGGGCTTTCCGGCACGGCTGGAGGCCGCTTCCCTCGTACCGGCAAGCTCTTCCGCCTCCGCATCCGAACTCGCACATGCCGTACACAGGCACGCAGCAAGCGTCAACGCGGCAGCTGCCGCACAAAAGCGAATTGCTTTCATCATACTCATATCCTCCATACATCCCGGCGTTCCAGGTTTTCTCACGCAGTGCAGTCTGGGAACGAAGCGTCTTTCCTGACAGGTTCGAGTATACGATATTTGCGGAAGAAAGGGAATAGTCAGCCCCGGAATGCACGGACGCTGTACACCCCGCAGCTTCGCCGCAGCGGACTTCCCGGACCGGACACGGGACGCCCCATGCGTTTTTTGGGATGCCCGGGAATGAAAGCAGCAGAGCGCAGAAACTTTTTTTCTAAAACCTATTGACTAACTGGGGAAACTGGGGTATACAGTAGCCATAATACCTAGGCATTAACTAGGTATCAGACCGCTCAGGCGGAACAAAAAACCGCAGGACCGCTGCCGGCCGCGGAAAGCATATACAGGAGAAGAACTTATGACACAGTACAAATTTGAAACGCTCCAGCTGCACGTTGGACAGGAAAGCGCAGACCCGGCAACGGACTCCCGCGCGGTACCGATTTATCAGACGACATCCTACGTCTTCCACAATGCGAAGCATGCGGCGGACCGCTTCGGCCTTGCCGATGCGGGCAACATCTACGGCCGCCTTACCAACTCGACCCAGGACGTCCTTGAAAAGCGCCTTGCCGCACTGGAAGGCGGTACGGCTGCCCTCGCGCTCGCTTCGGGAGCGGCGGCAATCAGCTACACGATCGAAGCCCTTGCCGCAAACGGCGGCCACATCGTCGCCCAGAAGACGATTTACGGCGGCAGCTACAACCTGCTCGCCCACACCCTGCCGCAGTACGGCATCAGGACGACCTTCGTCGATGCACACAATCTGAAGGAAGTCGAGGGCGCAATCCAGGACAACACGCGGGCCATCTATCTTGAGACCCTCGGCAACCCGAACTCCGACATCCCCGACATCGACGCAATTGCCGCAATTGCCCACAAGCACGGCCTGCCGCTCGTCATCGACAACACCTTCGGCACCCCCTACCTTATCCGGCCGATCGAACACGGTGCGGACATCGTCGTACACTCGGCAACGAAGTTCATCGGCGGCCACGGAACGACCCTCGGCGGCATCATCGTGGAAAGCGGCAAGTTCGACTGGAAGAAGATCGGCAAATACCCGAACATCGCTTCCCCGAACCCGAGCTACCACGGCATTTCCTTCTACGATGCCGTCGGTCCCGCAGCATTCGTCACCTACATCCGCGCCATCCTGCTGCGCGACACGGGTGCAACGATTTCGCCCTTCAACGCTTTCCTCCTCCTGCAGGGAGTGGAAACGCTTTCGCTCCGCCTTGACCGCCATGCAGAAAACACGAAGAAGGTCGTCGCCTTCCTCGCAAAGCATCCGAAGGTCGCCAGGGTGAACCACCCGTCCCTGCCGGATCACCCCGACCACGCCCTCTACGAGAAATACTTCCCGAACGGAGGTGCTTCAATCTTTACGTTTGAAATCAAGGGCGGAAAGGATGCGGCATGGGCTTTCATTGACAATCTTGAAATCTTCAGCCTGCTCGCAAACGTTGCGGACGTGAAGAGCCTCGTGATTCACCCGGCTTCAACGACCCACAGCCAGCTGAACGATGCGGAACTCGCCGATCAGGGAATTACGCAGAGCACGATCCGCCTTTCGATCGGAACGGAGCACATCGACGACATCATCGCCGATCTGGAAAAGGGCTTCGCCGCAATATAAGGCTTTCATAAACATAAGACTTTCATATCGGAAATCACCGGTCCCGATGCCTTGCGCCGGGGCCGATGCTTTGAACCGGACCAGACGCCCTGCGCCGGGTCCGGCGATTCCGTGCCTGCCTACTGCAAAATCCGGTACATTTTCATGGACGCATTTTCAAAAACCTTATCAAGGGCCCTGCTTTCCTCAGGGTAGATGCTTTCAATGTCATAGCCGAATGTTCCGTATCCCTCCCGGGAAAGGATAAGATAGTCGGCATCGGAAAGCCGCCGTATATCGTACGCCTGAAATCCCAGCCGGCCTGTTTCCAGATACAGAACCCGCGGCTTGAAGAAAATCATTTTTGCATCTGCGGCAGTATTTTCAACGACATACGCATACAGTTCCCTTGCATCCCTTGAATACGCCCCGTATTCATCCGAAACAGTCATGCCCCGCCTGCCGTATATTCTCAGGCACAGCATCACACAGAGCAGTTCGATGCATATCCCGGCAGCATGAAAGTTCCGGCAGGAAACACAGCGCAAAAAGTCCCTCATGCCGAGCGCCGCAAAAAAAATCATGACGGGAATCAGCGGAAAACAGAAGCGCAGTCCTTCGGTACAGGGCCACATAATCAGGACTGCCAGTATGCCCATGAAGAAAACGGAAAACAACGGATAGCTGAACAGATAGCGCATGATGCCGTACAGGAAGAACACTGCCAGCCACGCATAGAAGCAGGCAGACAGACGGGGACCGAAGGGGAAAAACTCGACGAATATCCAAAGATAATAGCTGCAGTTATCCAGTATGGACTCCTTCGTAATCAGGCGGAGGTTCTGCACATACGTTCCGCCTGCATGCGGCAGAAGCTGCTTCTGGAGCAGGAACAGGACGGCAAACAGCACGTAGGGAATGATATGAGCGGTAACGAACGGCTTTGCAAACCCGCTGAAGCCCAGATTCCTGCACACCCCGGCAATCTTCCGGTTCCGGTTCAGCAGGAGCAGTGCGTGCATGGCACACAGCAGGCACGGAAGAATAATCCCGTTTGAACGGATGAAATACGCGCAGAAAATAAGCAGGCCCGCAGCCATGCCTGCCGCCAGCTGTTTTTTCCGTTCGGATTCATACAGGAGGACATCCAGTGCATACAGCGCTGCAAGCGAAAAGGTCAGGAAGGGTATGTCCGACAGGGGCGTATTGCAGAAAAACAGAAACACGGGATTTACCGCAATAAAGAGGGTCAGCAGTTCAGCCTGGAAAAAGGAAAAATGCCTCCTGAACAGCAGGTTTACAAGAACGACGGCAGCAGCAAAGCACAGCAGGACGGGCAGTTTGAGCATGAAGAGGTTTTTCCCGAACAGCGCATAGAAAGGAGCAAGCAGAAAGGGAAAGCCCCAGGGATACACGGCATCTCCCAGCATGGGGGGAGAGTTCTGAATGATGTACGTATTATCCCGGACCTGCTGTGCAAGCGTTCCCGTAACGAGGGAGCGTGCCTGTGCGATATACTCGGAAAAGTCTCCGCCCCAACCGTTTCCCCCGTCAAGAATCAGCAGGATGAAAAGCGCAGCAAAGCATCCCGTACCGGCACAGGTGACGTTCCGTAACAGCGCTGACTTTTCGACGGTCCGCCGGAAGAGGCAGAAAGAAAACAGGCAGTCGGAAAACAGGAGTACGGCCAGGATCATCAGATCAACCCTGCCGGTATAGCGCAGGAGGCGATTATGCCAGTGCGCATGATTGAGGGGCCTGTTCTTTACTTTCTCTGCAATCTGTATGAGGCCGGTCCGAAAGGCCTCCGAATTCGCTGCTGCCAGAAGGAAGGCAAGAACCACCAGGACAATACCCGCAAAGCACAGCTGGATACGCCGGAAATGCTTCCGGACATAAGCTTCCGCCCCTTCCAGCCGTTCCCCCAAAACACTTTTTCCATTCATGCCGTTTTACTCCTGAGCCCCGCCTGCCGCAGCCTTCCGGGCGGCTTCTGCCGTTGCATGGCAGCACCGGCAGGGGGTCGCCCTGAGTGCCAGCGTCATGCCCGAACAGTTCTCGCGGAAGCCAGTGCTTTCATACAGGGGACGTCCGGCTTCCGTCGCATCAAGGCTTATCTCCGTACAGCCGCGTTCCTTTGCTTCGTCAACCAGCAGGCGGATCATCTTCCGCGCAATTCCCTGCCGCCGGTAGGCTTCATTCGTATAGACGTTCATCAGGTGCGCACGCTTTCCCGTCGGATGCTCAAAGGTCGGCATGACCCGTATATAACTGATGGAAGCACAGCCGATCACCCTTCCGCCGTCCCGTGCCAGCACCGTCGTCTGATCCCCAGTACGGAAATAATCCCGCGAACAGCCGCACAGCGTATCGTCAAAGGTATAGTCCGGCGCAAGTCCGTTTACAATCCGCAGCATCTCACAGCGGACGGCCATAAGGTCCTCAATGTCCGCGTCTGTGGCTTTACTGATTTCTACCATGCCGCCATAGTATACTCAAACCGCCATTGTTACAAGAGCACGCACAGCGGGACGTACAGCTGCCTTCTCAGCGGCTCATCTTATAGATTTCGTACATGTCCTCTTCTTTCAGGAAGCGTGCGGACCCCATGCCGCCGTTCACGCCGACTGCGCATTTACGGGCCATGAGCTTCAGGTCCTCATCCGTCGCCTTTACGCCCAGCTCCCGGAGGTTCGTCGGCATCTTGATTTCACGGTAGAACCCTTCCATCGCCTCAATTCCCCTGAGGGCAATCTCCTCATCGCTACCGGAATCGGCAACGCCCATGACATTCAGGGCATAGCGCTTGAAGCGCGGAAGACAGTTCTTGTACACATAGCGTGCCCAGCTGCCCCAGATTGCGGCAAGTCCCGCGCCGTGGGCAACGTCGTACAGGCCTCCCAGCTCGTGCTCCAGCTTGTGGGTCATCCAGTCGCCGCCGTCGTTCCCGCAGCCGGTGAGACCGTTGTGGGAAAGGCTGCCCGCCCACATCACTTCGGCACGGGCATCATAGTTCTTCGGGTCACGCGCGAGTATCTTCGCATTCTCCTTCACCGTGCGCAGCAGGGCTTCCGCCATCGAGTCCGTCAGTTCCATGTTTCCGCCGTTCGTAAAATAGCGTTCCATCGTATGCATCATGATGTCGGTACAGCCGCAGGCAGTCTGGTAGTCCGGCAGGGTCATCGTAAGTTCGGGGTTCAGGATCGCAAAGCGCGGGCGGCAGAAGTCGCTTGAATAGCCGCGCTTCACCAGCCCCTCCTCCTTCGTAATGACGGAAGAATCGCTCATCTCGCTGCCCGTCGCCGCAAGGGTCAGGATGACGCCGATCGGCATGCAGGCCTGCGCCGTCCGCTTGTAGTCATAGAAATCCCAGACATCCCCTCCGTTCATCACGCCGTAGCCGATTGCCTTTGCGGAATCAATCACGCTGCCGCCGCCCACCGCAAGGAGGAAATCGATGCCTTCCTTTTTGCACAGTTCAATCCCTTCATATACGAGGCTCAGGCGGGGATTGGGAACGGCACCGCCCAGCTTGACGTAGCTTATCCCCGCCTTGTCGAGCAGATCCGTTACCCGCTGCATGAGTCCCGAGCGGACAACGCTTCCGCCTCCATAGTGAATCAGGACCTTTTTCCCGCCGAACTCCTTGATGAGTTCAGCCACCCTGTTTTCCGTGTTTTTGCCGAATGCAACCTTCGTGGGGGTAAAATAATTAAAATCGAACATCCCTTTCTCCTTACAGTATCAGACCGCTCCAGATATCCTACCCCCTCGGCCTACACTTGGCAAGATAATTTACTGTTATCGCACCCCAAAAACATGGAGTAGTATTTTCATTTTTTTCTATTCCAAATTTTCGTAATTCACTTTTTAGTTCATTCTTAGTCATTTTTTTATCTCTTATTTCTGCGCCCCAGTGCGGGCGTCCACATAACAACTGGTTGTACCGCACGTGGCTTGACCGCGTGTCGGCTACGAACCTTTGTTATGCCTTGTCACTACAAAGATATATCTTTTAGCGACAGCACCGACTGCCGCGTACAATAGATTTACATATTAAAAAATTATTTATATATAAAATTATAACCGAAAATAAATCCTTTTACAGGTTCTTCTATATTAATCCAAACACCTTGAGTACCATCCACTGTTTCATATTTATTTGTTTCAATCATAGCGCGATAACCATATTTATCTGGTTTGATTTCATATTCTCCAAGATATTGTGATTTAGTGGTAGGAGCAGAATAAACTTTGAACGTATAATTGTTACTGCCATCATGAGGATAGTGCATTACTTCGAATTGGGCGAATTCCAATCCACAGATATCATCTTGTTTTTCTAGATAACCACCAAATACATAACCTTTTTCAGGATAAATTATTTTATACCATCTACCTTCTATTCCATCTATTGTTTCGGTTTTGCTTGTCTGAGCATCAGCATATAGCCATGTTCCATTAGGAATATTTGAAATCACTTTTCCTGACTTAATATTTGAAGAATCACGAAGTCTTAAAGATGAATTGTCATCTGTTTTTACAACGAACCATGCACCATCCTTTATTTTTTCATAAGATATTCCTACTTCTAAATTTTTTACTGGAAGTTTTTCAAAGATTCCTGGTTGAATATAAACAGAAGAACCAGGAATCCATTGATTTTTAAATACTTCGAACCAGTAAGATGACTGTTCATTAAATAGAATAGGCTCATTGCTTCTTGCAATCGGTTCAAATTCACAACCGGCACTATATATTTCTTTATTATTTGCACCCATATCATTTGGATTAAAAAGAGGATATTCTTCTTTAAGCATGATAAGATTAAAATCTTTACGTTCGCATTTAACTGGTATGTAATATCTGGCATAAGTATTATTATATTCTCCAGTATAACTAATATAATATTTTCCATCCGGAGACATATCCATCATAAACCAGTCTTTTAGATTTAGTTTATGCCCAGATGCAATATCAACTTCATCAGGTTGCCCGTCTTTACCAGGAATTATTTCGAAATTATCGTCCTGCCGTGAATAATCATAAGTAAATTGAATATCTTGGATATCTTCCTCAACTTCCGGTGTAATAGCTTCTGTAACTTCAGGTGTGACTGTTTCTGTTGTAATATTTTCTCGTTCAATAATATCCGTGGAAGTAGTTTCAAGATTATTTTTCTGTTTATTGCATGATGTAAAAATGAATAGTAATGACAACATTAATACCAATAAATTAAGCTTTTTCATCTTCAGTTTTCTCCATAAATAATTTATCAAATCTTACCGACTCAGTGAGCCGTGGGCATAACAAGCATTCTCCGTATCCAGTGTAAGCATCTTATCCTGCAGAAAGTGTCAATATAAGATACCTGCTGGCATACTATGTCCTTACTATACCACGCTTTACCGGCAGAAGCAAGCAGTTTATTGAGGACCGGCGTATGCTCCGCCTCTACCCTCCCCCTCATGATTTCCGTCCTGATCAAGAGGAAAAGCGCTGTGCATATCCGAACAGCTTTCAGGTACATGCTGAACGGCATTCAGGTGCATGCTGAACGGCATTCAGGTGCATGCCGAACGGCTTTCAGGTGCATGCCGAAAAGCTTTCAGGTGCATGCCAAACGGCTTTCAGGTGCATGCTGAACGGCATTCAGGTGCATGCCGAAAAGCTTTCAGGTGCGTGCTGAACAGCTTTCAGGTACGTGCCGAAAAGCTGCCGCCGGGGATTCCCACAGGATACTTACAGGAAATACGTCTTCATCAGGCCTTTTCCCTTTACGTCGATTTCATGCTCGCTGTACTGGAAAAGGCGGGAGGTCTGCGCCTTCGTTGCTTCCGTTACATGGATTCTCATGGGGATGCCGGTGCTTTCCATCCGGCTTGCGACATTAACGGTGTCACCCCAGATATCGTAAATGAACTTGGTCTTTCCGATGACCCCGGCAACGAGCGGGCCTGAGTTTATGCCGAGCCTGATCTGGAGCTTGACGCTTGAGCCTGCGTTGAACGAGCGGACGTCGCCCAAAAGCCCCCGGGCAAAATGGATCATCCGGGCAGCTCCGTCGTTGTTGCGCTCCTGCGTAAGCCCGGCTGCCGCCATATACGCGTCCCCGATTGTCTTGATTTTTTCGATACCCTCGTGCCGTGCCCGCTCATCAAACATGGAGAACATCCTGTTGAGCAGGGAGACCACTTCCTCGGCGGTCATCTCCCCGCTTATCTTCGTGAAGCCGACGATGTCGGTAAAAAGAACCGTGACGTTCGGATACTGCCGCGCTATGGTGCTGTCCGGGTGCGCCGTGAGTTCTTTCGCAATTTCTTCCGGCAGGATATTCAGGAGCAGGTTTTCCGACCGGTTCTTTTCTGCTTCAAGTTCCCTCGTGCGCTCCTTCACGGTATTTTCAAGCTTCCGGTTTTCTTCTTCAACGTGGATAAGCTTTCCTTCTAGCAGCGTGATTGTCGATGCAATAATGAAGATGACAAAAAGCAGGGCAAGAAAAACGTTGAAAAGCCTGTTCGTCAGCGGCTTCAGAATGCTTGCATAGCTGAACTCGATTTTCCGTGCGAGCGGCTGGTAGTCATGCGGCGTGTACATGATGCAGCCGAAGCCGAGCGTCTTCAAGGGCGTAATCGTATAAAAGTCCTCGCCGTGAATGTTCTCCTCATCGCCCTTATGCGGTTTCTGGACATTCAATGCGCCGCCGGAAAGCGAGAAGGTTCCGTTCCAGGGACCCGGATCAACGGAGCAGCCTTCCGGAACGGATATCGAAAAATGCCATTCGGTAATGATTGTGCTGCTCATGTTGTTGAATATGGTGCCGTCGTACTGCGCCCCCGTCCTGTCGGGATCTTCCCCGTCAACCCAGTGCTTCTCCGCATTCCGCACGAAGGTCACGCAGACTGACTTTGCCGGATCGTTTTCCGTATACGGATCTTCGATGACCAGCGTTTTTTCCGGGAGCGCTATGCCGGTGATTGAGGCGACGACCAGCACGATGAGAATTCCGCCCAGGCTTACGGAAAGCGTCTGCCAGAAATGATTCCGCACGACCCGTTTCCGTGTCTCTGCTGAAGCGCTATCCGCTTTATAGACCGGGCTGATGATTGTATGTGCCCGCTCCCCCGAATAGAACTCCAGTTCCATCAGCTTTATGGAAGAATAGAACAGGTGCAGTGCACCGACCCCCAGGGCAGCATTTATCCACGGGAATCCGTAGCGCATGAGGATCAGGACCACACCGATGAGGGGAAAGACAAAGTACAGCAGGAGGGAAACAAAGGCATTGACCGCAAACTTTTTCCTGTTCTGCAGGAACATCGTGAGCGTGATGAGTCCGGGCAGAATCCCCAGAATGATGCCTAACGGATAAAAGGTATTCCGGTGGTACAGGTTGTTTTCGTCAAAATAATAGAAAAGATCCGTAAACTGGCTGAAAACTATGCTGCCTATGCCGGCAAGGCACAGAAAGAAGACTATGAAAAGCTGAACCGGAATTCCGCCCTTTACGGAAGCTTTTGGATGCAAAAGCAACGACAGGCTGAGGCGCGACTGCTTTATGAATTCGCAGACATAGAAGCAGAAGAAAAAGGAGACTGAAAAATTGCAGGCGAAGACGAGGAAATTGCTGAGGCGCACCATGTAATAGCCCGTCCCGCTGCTGTTTCCCCGGTACAGGTATGCGAGGGCATCGGAAAGGAGCAGGACGCCGGTGAAGAACTCAATGTATATGAGCGTCCGCCTGCCGTTCTGCCGGAGTTTATGGCCCGACCACAGAAAGACGCCTGTCTGAAAGCAAAAGAAGGACAGGAAGGCAAGGGATGCAATGCTGATAATCCTGGTAAACTCGGTCATGCTTTATTCCTCCTGATGAAAACTCAAACTGCCCGGTCCTTGAAGCGCCTGCGCAGGCAGGTGACCATGCGGATGGCGGCGAAAGAATAAAAACACCTGCGTTTTTTCATAGCATGCGTTCCGTCAAATGTCATCTGCCGGCCTAGCCTATCTGCTCTATCACGGACGAACCCGTCTCGCCGTCCGCCCAGCGCCATGACTCATGGTAGCGGATTTTTCCGTCCGCCGTCAGTTCGAACGTAGAATCACAGCTGCCGGCCTTTACTTCCCGGTCGGTGTTCATGTGCTGGTAGGAAAAATGGAGGCTCCGGTCCGCAGCAATCGTGCCTATCAGAAAACCCTTCAGGATCCTGCCGCCGGAATACTCTGCCCAGACGGCATCTCCCTCCTGATGGTAGCAGAAGACGGTCTGGCCAGACACTTCGCCGGAAGCCAAGTTTTCCACCGCCGTAAAATAGGTGTTCTCCAGCGAGAAGGGATGTTCCTGCTGCGCAAAAAACGTTTTTCCCTTCCCGTATGCGAGCTCCAGGTTCCGGCTCCAGTTCTCTTCCCGACTGCTGCACGCCTTCGTCATGCCGTCGAATACGACGAACTCCGCATCCCTGACCCGCCTGAACAGGCGGTCGCCGAACATCACCTTCTTCATGCTCGGAAGGAGGTTGAACTTTTCAAGATCCGCCGTTACATGCCCTGCGGTACAGAGGATAAGGCCCCTGTCCAGCAGCTTCATCGTCTTTTCGCCGTAGGCATACCCGTAGGTCCAGACCCGGTCAAACCAGCCGACGAGCTTCGCCGGGGCTTCCGTCCAGAAGACCGGATAGATGAACGCGATTGCATCCGAGGCATTGATCTTCGCCTGTTCCGCCAGCACGTCTTCCGCAAGGTCAGGGGTATTCCGGTAGTTGGAGTCCCGCAGGTATTCCTTCTCGCTCATGTCCGTCTGAAAGTTCATCTTATATAAATCGGAAAGGACATACTCATTGCCGGAGTCCACGATGCCCTTTATGAACGCATCCCGCACGTTTCTGGTAAACGAATCCTCCGACGGGTGGCAATAGACGATAAAGACTTTCATGGTTCCCCCTTTCGAACTGGCATACGTCCGGTTTATACCGGCCGAACTGCTTTCCGGCGGATGAACGCCCGGTGCAGCCGTGCCCGGCCCCATTATTGCCGGAGCCCCTGCCGTACGCCAAAAGGGTAGCATAAATCCCGGACAGTTGCCAGACCTCCGCAGGCATTTCAGAAGAGTTCGGCCTGCTGCGGGCAGGCAGGAAGCTTCCAGCTTTTCTGTTCAGCCTGATGGATGACATCGCCGGGAAGGGAAGCGCCGATCAGGAAGGGGGAGGCGGGGTCATGCCGGCGTATGTTCCCGCGTGTTTTCTGAGGGTCCGCATTCGCATAGCAGTAGCGGCAGAAATGGGCACAGGACGAATACGCCCCGATGTCACAGGAGAGGTAGCAGCTGCATTCCGAACGGGAAGGCTTGTAATGCGGAAAATGGAGGGGCGTTCCTGCGGCGGTCTGGTACAGGTCTGCCGTCATGCAGGCGGAACTGGTGGCCCCGTAGGGAACGAGCAGGTCGCCCATTCCGCAGGTGCGTATGCCCATGCCGTGGTCTGCGGCAATGTGAATCAGGTCTTTTCCGAGGCGTATCTTTTCTTCCTGCGAAAGGGGACGCGCCTCGGGGAAGGTGCGCGCAAGCTTGGGGTACAGCTGTATGAAGCTGATGACGCAGTTTTCCGTCGCGCCTTCCAGCGCGCCCGCCATTGCGGCAAAAGCCCGCCGGTGGTAGTCCGCCGTGTATTTTCCGTCCAGCAGGATAGGATCATAGCGCCAGCCGATCCGCTTCGTTCCCACAAGGGCAGAAAGCTGCCTGAAAACTTCCAGCATCCGGTGCTTGTCCGGAACCCCGGGCTCAATGTCCCGGCCATAGGGAGTAATCGTGACATACCAGAACTGGCCGAAGCCCATCGAATCCAGGACAGGAACATGCGGCAGCATGGGTTCGGGGTTCTTGGTGCAGAAGCCTATCAGGTCCACCAGGTCAGGGCGGATTTCATAGCGGGTGACCGCCGGAGGATGAAAGGGATTCCGCACAAGGACAAAGCCTTCCCTTACCCGGTTCATGAACCAGGCGGAATAGAAGGCCGGAATGTCCGTCCGCTGGCCGGTATTCAGGATCATGGTGCCCTCACGGCTTTCTGCCGCCCCTGCACTTTCTCACCGGCTACATTGCCGGAAGCTGCCGCAGGGGTGTACCGCAGCCTACTTCCAGTGCTTCAGCTGGGACAGCTGGCTGACAAAATAGTTCCGCCGTTCTTCCGCGCTCCTGTTCTCTGGGTTCGGTATATGGTCCACAAGATAGTCAAGGAGGGCGTTCATGGTCTTATACGTAAATGCACCGCTGCTATAGCACCAGGTACAGTAGTCCTCGTTAAACGTTCCGTCGGGTTCCCTGCTGATCAGGGAATCCTCCGAAAGCGGCATGCCGCAGCACTGGCAGAAAAGCGTGCGGGGCGAACCCAGTATCGTATTGATGGAAACATTGAACTCGCGCGACAGTACCTTCAGCATGTCGGGATTGGGCTGGGTCTCACCGGTCTCCCAGCGGCTCACGGCCTGTCGCGTCACGTGTACCTTCTGAGCCATCTCTTCCTGCGTCAGCCTGTTCTTTTCCCGCAGGTTCCTCAGGATATCCTTTACTTCCATAACTTTCCTCCATGTTTTTCCCGTCATTTCTCCCGTCCGGCACTCTGTGCGTCTCTTAGAGCGGCCTTCATCATGCGCTCAACGCAGGCGTCGGGTGCCCTCATACGTCGCCCATATGGTCAGTATAGCAGCTTTCCCGCAAAAAGGAAAGAAACAGCCCGTTGCTTTTTAAGCAGGCTCCATCAGTTCCCAGTGACCGTTTTTGTCTACCCACCCCGCTTGACTAGCTAACAGGACATTTTGCGCCGGAACGATCCTGCCCCCCACTTGACTATTTTTCCGTAATCTGCAATACTCCCTTTCAGAAGGCAAAGACGTCTTGAAGGTATGTACATACGTTCAAGGCGTCTTTTTTTTCTGCAATCTTATTTTATTCGGCAAAGGCGTCGTTTTTCCCGGCACAGTGCATAACGGGTGCACGGGAGAAGCGGCGCTTTTTTTTATTCAGACGAGCAGTTTCAGAAGCCCCCCGGCAGTTCCGCTGCCGCGGACTTCTGCACCTGCTCAGGAGGATTCTATGGACTCGGTTTGGGGAGTATGGTATCTGATCGGCGCCGCGCTGGTATTCTTCATGCAGTGCGGATTTGCGATGGTCGAGACGGGTTTCACGCGTGCAAAGAACGCGGGAAACATCATCATGAAGAACCTGATGGACTTCTGCATCGGCACGCCCATGTTCATGCTGCTGGGATTCGGACTGATGATGAGCGAGAACTACTTCTTCGGTTTCATCGGCAAGCCCGACATGCAGCTCTTCACGAACTTTGAGAGCATCGACTGGTCAAGCTTCGTGTTCAACCTGGTATTCTGCGCAACGGCCGCAACGATTGTTTCCGGCGCAATGGCAGAGCGGACAAAGTTCAGCGCCTACTGCATCTATTCCGCCATCATTTCCGCCGTCGTCTATCCGATCGAAGCGGGCTGGGTCTGGAATGGCCAGGGCTGGCTGGCGCAGATGGGCTTCACCGACTTCGCAGGTTCCGCGGCAATCCATTCGGTCGGCGGCTGCGCAGCCTTGATCGGTGCCATCTTCCTTGGTCCGAGAATCGGAAAGTACAGCTACGGCAAGGACGGAAAGGTTACCGCCGTCCATGCCTTCCCGGGGCATTCCCTGCCGCTCGGCGCACTGGGAACCTTCATCCTCTGGTTCGGCTGGTACGGCTTCAACGGCGCCGCCTGCGTTTCAATGCAGGGCATCGGCGGACTTGCAGCCGTGTTCACGACAACGACGATTGCGCCGGCCCTCGCCTGCGTGACGACAATGCTGTTCACCTGGTTCAAGAACGGCAAGCCCGACGTGTCCATGACACTGAATGCTTCCCTTGCCGGACTTGTCGCAATTACGGCCCCCTGTGCAACAGCCGACGCGCTCGGTGCTTCAATCATCGGAATCGTTGCGGGCATCATCGTCGTGCTCGTCGTCGAGTTCCTTGACCTGAAGCTCCACATAGACGATCCGGTCGGTGCAGTCGCCGTTCACCTTGCAAACGGCATCTGGGGAACCGTCGCCTGCGGTCTCTTTAACTGCGGCGAGGCCTGCAGGGAAGCCGGAACCCTGGGCCTCTTCTACGGCGGCGGCTTCCATCAGCTGGGCGTCCAGTGCCTCGGCGAAGCAGTCATCCTGCTGTGGACGACGGTCCTGATGGTCATCACCTTCAGCCTGATACGGAAGCTGCACGGCCTGCGCGCAAGTGCCGAAGAAGAAATCATCGGCCTGGACAAGCTGGAGCACGGCATTTCGTCAAGCTACGCAGGATTTGCAACGGTCCTCACGGGCGAAGAACAGCAGGAAGCCGCCGCGAACGGGGTCAGCCTGGGTGCTTCTGCCGCACCAGTGGCAAGCGCAGTCCCCGTCGCCGACTACTCCAGGTACACGCCCAACAAGACGGCAAGCGGCGAGGCGACCTTCAAGAAGCTGGTCATCATCACGCGGCAGTCCAAGTTCGATGAGCTCAAGACCGCACTCAACGGCATAGGGCTCACCGGTATGACGGTCACGAACGTGCTCGGCTGCGGCGTACAGCACGGAAAGACGGAAAAATACCGCGGCGTTCCGCTCGACATGACCCTGCTGCCGAAAATCCAGGTGGAAACCGTCGTTTCAAAGGTTCCCGTTGATCTGGTCATTGAAACGGCACAGAAGGTCCTGTACACCGGACACATCGGCGACGGCAAGATCTTCGTCTACAATGTGGAAAAGGTCGTCAAGGTCCGCACGGGAGAGGAAGGCTTCGACGCCCTGCAGGATTAAGCGGCATTCAAAAAAACAGGCGGTCGGGGCTGGTATCAGGCGACAGCCAGTGTGCAGTTGCCGCCGTGACGGTGCAACCGCAGCCGCAACAGTGCCGCCACGATTTACACCGTCGCCGGCCGTCCGGGACTAGTCCCGGACGGCCCCCTTATTGCGGCCTGTGGCTTCCCCGTATCCTCCGCCGGAGTTCTCGTGAACCTGCGGTATATTTCGGGACCATCTGCAATGGAAACGTGCTGAATCTACGGCACAGACTGGATGCGTCTGCGCCGCAGATTGTCGTTCAAGTACTCTAGTCGATGCGGGAGTCGAACCCGCATTGACAGGACGAACCCCAGCGGCACAGGCCCGTCAGTACGCACTCCCCGCAGCGGGGCTTCCGCGCCGTGCAGACATAGCGGCCGTGCAGGAGCAACCAGTGGTGGGCATGCAGGGCGTATTCCGCCGGGACCATGCGCTCAAGACCGTCCTCCACCTCCCCCACGTCCTTTCCCGGGGCAAGCCCCGTCCTGTTGCAGACGCGGAACACATGGGTGTCCACCGGCATCACCGGCTTGTGAAAGATGACGTTCAGGACCACGTTCGCGGTCTTGCGTCCCACACCGGAAAGCGTCATCAGTTCCTCCCGCGTGGACGGAACCTCCCCGCCGAAGTTTTCAATGAGCTGCCGGCTCAGTTCCATGATGTGCCTGGCCTTCGCGTTATATAATCCGATAGAACGGATATAGGGTATGAGTCCCGCCTCGCCGAGTGCAAGCATCCGCTCAGGCGTGCTTATCTGTTCGTAGAGGGGAGCCGTCGCAAGGTTGACGCTTTTGTCGGTCGCCTGCGCGCTGAGCACGACGGACACCAGGAAGCAGAAGGGGTTGGGTGCGTGCAGCTCCGGCTTGGGGATCCCCATCTTCTCCCTGAGCCTGCGGAACAGTTCGGCGGCCTCCGCCGGGGAAAGGCGTTCCGGCAGCGCAGAAGCGTCCGCACGGGAAAGGCGGGCGCTCACAGGAAGTAGCTCCGCATCTGGCCCTTGCCCTTGACGGCAACCTCTACCGCATCGCCGTAGCTGAAGCTGTCCCGGGTCTGCCCCCAGGTCGCCTCGCTCACGTGAATCCGCATCGGCATGCCGGTGCTTTCCATGCGGCTGGCAACATTTACGGTATCGCCCCACAGGTCGTAGATGAACTTGCTCTTGCCTATCACGCCCGCAACGAGGTTTCCCGTGTTTACGCCGACCCGGATCTGCAGGTCAGCCTCCCAGGTTTCGTTGAAATCGCGGACATCCTGCAGGAGCCCCTGCGCAAAGCGGATCATCCGTTCCGCTTCCGCACTGCCGTCTGCATGTTCGGACAGGCCGGTTGCCGCCATGTAGGCATCGCCGATCGTCTTGATTTTTTCTATCCCCTCACGACGGGCCCGCTCGTCGAACCTGGACGTCAGCCGGTTCAGCATGGTAACGACATCTTCTGCGCTCATCACGCCGCTCATGCCGGTAAAGCCCACGATGTCGGTAAACAGCACCGTTGCGTTCAGGTACTTCTTCGCTATCGTCCGGTCCGGGTGTTCGGTCAGCTCGGCGGCAACATCGGCGGGAAGTATGTTCAGCAGCAGGCTCTCCGCCTTTTCGTTTGCCCGCTTGAGTTCGCGCGTCCGCTCGGCAACTTTTGCCTCAAGATCCTTCTGGTAACGGCGCATGGAAATAATCTTCCAGACAACAAGCGCCAGGGCTATGAAAAGCAGCAGCGGACGGAACCAGGGGCGCTGCCAGAGGTAGGGCTGCTTTATGACCGTCAGCGGGAACGACGGCTCTCCCTGGATGCCGTCGCTGTTCTGCGACATGACCGTAAACCGATAGCTTCCCGGCTTCAGGTTCGTATATGACACGCTCCGTTCCGCCGTCCAGTCGGAATAATCTGCGTCAAAGCCCGCAAGCCGGTAGCGGAAGGTCATGCTGTCGGATGAGATGAAGCTCATCCCCGTATACTTGATGCTCAGCCTCTTCGCCGACGGGGAAAGGACAATCGTTTCGCCGTGCCAGTCCAAAGTCACGTTGTCAATCGTGTAATGCTGGATGTCGATCTTCGGTGCCTGATTGTTGCTGATCCCCTTGGACGGGTCGTAGATGGCAAAGCCGTCAGTCAGCGTAAACCAGACCCGCCCCTCCGCATCCTTTTCCGACAGCGAGGTGGACGTAACGCCGCTCGTAATGAGTCCGTCGGAAGCCCCGTAATAGCGTGCCGAAACCTTCCTGCGCGTCCCTCCGGCAACTTCCTGCATCTCTGCATACGGAACGGAAAATACACCCTTATTGCTCGTCATCCAGACAAGGCCCGTGTCGTCGCATATCATCTGGAACACGCTGTCCGTCCCCAGGCCGTTGCGCGAGTTGAAGCAGACAAAGCTGTCCTTTTCTTCCATATAGCGGGAAAGCCCCGTACCGGTTGCTATCCAGATTCCCCCGTCGTACTCAAGGATCTTGAATATGACGTTTCCGGCAAGGCCGTCCCCGGTCGTGTAATGCCTCGTTATCCGCTCGTCCTCCAGCACGAAGACACCGCCCCCGTTCGTACCGGTCCAGACCCGGCCCGCAGAATCCTCGAAGAGCCACATGATGTAGTGGTTGGAAAAACCGTCATCCCGGGTGAGCGTCGAAACATGCCCGTCCTCATGGTGAATGATCGAAAGGCCCAGCGGAGTTCCCACATAGTAGTCCCCGTTCGACAGCTTTATGGAAATCCTTCCCTTGTTCACCGCAATTCCGTCCTGTACCGTCCAGCCCCGTATGCTGCCGCCGGGAGATACCACGACCTGCGGAACTGCCGAATGGGACGAGATGAGCAGTTCGCCGTCGGCCGTCAGCCCCACATGGCGGACCCGGAAGCCCCTGCAGTAGTCCGTAACTGCATTCTCCTCAAACTGCCCGTCACGGTAACAGCGGAGGCCGTCATCGCAGGCAAGCCAGGTCACCCCGCGCCCCCGGTCCCCGCAGATGCAGTTGACGCTCACGGGCAGCCTGACGGACCGGAACTTTCCCCGGCTCAGCTTCTGCAGCCCGCCCCGGTTCAGGGCTATCCAGACATTCGCCTCGCGGTCTTCCATGATCTCCACGATGCCGTTGTCGGGCAGTCCGTTCTGCATGGTATAGTAGGCGTAGCTCCCCCCGTGCAGGACCATGATGCCCGCGTCCGAACCGATCCAGACGTTGCCCGCCGAATCATGCATGATTGAGTTCACCGCAAGGTGGTTCAATCCCTCGGGATCGACACTGTATACAGTCTCCACGCCGTCCTTCACCCGTACCGCACAGCAGGGGGAACCGCCGAACCAGAGGGCGCCGTCGGGAGCTTCCGTGACGACATAGATGCCGAAGCCGTCCAGGGCCCCTATGCCGGCAAAGCGGGTCAGACAGCCGTCCTCATATATGAAGCAGTCTCCTTCACTCCCGGTCGTAACCCAGACCCTGCCCCGGCTGTCGCAGAACAGGTGCTGGACCATGATGTTTTCCATCTCGAGCTGGACAAGCCCGTTCGGCTTCACGACGACGTCCTCGGGGGTAATGTAGCACAGGCCGGACGAGGTTCCCACCCAGACGTTCCCTTCCCGGTCCTCGCAGAGGGCGTTCACCTTGTTGTTGGGAAGACCGGCACCTTCCGTCATGTATTTCCTGATTTCCCCGTCCGCCGATATGCGGGTCAGCCCCTCGTCGTTGTGACCCACCCAGAGGTTCCCCCGGGAGTCCTGGATAATCGAGCGGGCAGAGGCAAAGTCATAGTCCTCGTCGGTCGAACGGCTGTAGGTCGTAAACTCAACGCCGTCAAAGCGCACGAGCCCGTCGTAGGTCCCGATCCAGACATAGCCTTTCCGGTCCTGTATGAGGGACGTAATCGTCATGCCGGGAAGTCCGTCCGCCGTATCCCAGTTCTTGCGGATCAGGTCGTCCAGGAAGGACTGATCCAGCCTGCCGCGCGGGTCGTCCCCGGCATCTCCGGCGGAAGGAACTGCAGCTGCAGCCTGCAGGAGCGGGGGAAAGAGAAACTGAAAAAGCAGGAACAGACAGCATCGTTTCAGGGTCGTCCGGCACATGGGAACCTTCCTGTACACATGAATTCGCTGCCTGCAGGCGTATTTCCGGGAAGCGCACTGCCCGGAACGATATGCGCATGACAGCACAGCTGTCCGTCAGTATAGCACATGCCGGATTCTTTGGGGAGTAGGCGGAAGCATACCCGCCGCGCATCAGGGGCGTGCCTCGGGAAGCGGCACAGGAAGATGATGATGCACCCGGTATGTTTAATACGGTGCACGCGGTGTGTTTAACACGGTGCACTCGGTGTGTTTAACACGGTGCACGCGCTGTGTTTAATACGGTGCACGCGCTGTGTTCAATGCAGTGCAGGGGCCGTGTTTCGACCCCAGTGGTGCAAAACGGCATCTCTTGCTGCCCCGACCGGCCCTTCCCGCCAATTTCCTCCTGCCCGCCGGCAGGAGGCGGACAGGACTGCCCTGCCCTGCACAAACCGTTACTTTACCTTCCTGCAATGGGCCTTTATCTTCTTGATTGCCCAGTCGTAATGGCTGGACATATTGCTTACAAAGTACGAGCCGAGTTCTGTATCACCGGTCCAGGGGAAATAGCCCCTGGTGAACAGTTCCTCATCCGTATATGTTCCGGCAAGTGCAAGGACATCCCTATGGCTCTGCGCAAGCAGGGCCTTCGCATTTTCAAGGCTGGTATTCTGATGCCGCTTCCAGAACATGACGTTCATTGCACCGTATGTCTTCCAGGAATATTCCGGCGGAAGGATTGAAATCGCATGCTTTTTGTCCGTCACGCCTTCGTTTGCCTTCGGGAAGCGCAGCATGAGGCAGTGCCATTCATACAGATGGATCAGGACATCACGGACGTTCTTGTCCCGGCTCCAATGGGCTTCCTGCCTGCCTGCATCGCCCGAAAAATCAAAGGGCGTATTCAGCTGCGTTTCCGACATCCGAGCAATCAGATCCATGAGCTTTGCATAGTTCTCTGCAGATGCGTTCATCAGTTCATCTTTGCTTCTTGGCCTTGGCATGGCTACCTCCTGTGCTTCAGCAGGACAGGCTGGCGCGTCCATTGACCGCGTCACGGCTGGCGGACGGGCCACCCCCGCCCGCCTCCCGGCTATTTGCTGCACCAGCCGCCTTGTCCCGTATGCTTTGAGTATAGCGCAGCTGAACGGCAAAAGAAAGAAACAGGCTGTTGCTTTTTCCGGACGCCCTGCACCCCCGCTCGGCCAGCTTACCCGTCTGTCGTCCGGCATGAACCGGAGCCCGTCCCGGTGCATCTCACGGGACGGCAGCTTCCGCCCGTTCCGTGATGAATTCCCCCGTCAGGCGCATCGCCTGGGCAAGGTTCCGTATGCTTTCCTGCACGTCCGCACATTCAAGCGAGTGATTTGCCCCCTCAAACGTATAGAGCGGAACTCCGGCGTCCCTGCATCCGGCCGTACACTCTCCGTTTCCGAGCCAGGGGTCGGCCGTCCCGTGGAAGGCGATGGAACGGGCAAGCGGGAAGTCGAAGGTCCGTGACACCGGCGTATAGAGGAGTTGGCGGGGAGAAAGTCCGCACGATGCAGCCCATGCAGCCCCGACCGCCGTGCCGATGCTCTTGGAGATGAGGAGGATGTCAGGGCCGTCTGCCCCGGCCCCGACTCCCGCAGTCCCGTCTGCGTCCGCCCACGGAAGCTGCACCGCCCCCGGCACAGCGGCCAGCTGATGCGCTGCCCGCTCCAGTGCAAGGCGGAAGCACTCCTCCAGCCGCTCCGTATCCAGCGGCTTCCCCGGCACAGGACGCTCCACGCGGGGCAGCTCGCCGTAGGACACCGTGATCAGTTCGTAGCCCGCCGTCCGTGCAAGCTTACCCGCATAATACAAAAGGGGCCTGTCCGCCCCGTATCCCAGCCCCGGAAAAATGACGGCAAGTCCGTCAGTATGAAGCTTGTGTTCCATCTGTTTCACCCCCTGCTTCGCCCCTGCAAAGCTTCCGTACCGTATTCGCCGTTTGCTTTTTTGCAGGGAAAAAAATCCCCGCGGGAAAGGCTTCCGGAAAGGAGGATGCTTTCGATTTCTGATGTATCTATTCCGCCTATGAACTGTGCCGTCCGCTCTTTCAGATGCTGCACAAACGCTTTCTGCTGTTCAACGATCACTTCCTTCCTTTTCATGCACTGCCCTCCGCCTGTCAGGACTCCGTTTCCCCTTCAGACCCGTGCAGGCACAAGCCTGTCCTGCATGCATCGGATGCCACCCCTGCCATTGCAGGACCGCAAACCGGCTCACCCCGACAGCCGCCCCAGTCGTATATATAATGGATATCCCGGCTTGTCAAGAGCATTTTTCCCCCCTTTCTTTTCTCACTTGCTCCGCCTTTTCTTTCGGTTAGATTTTATGCGATTCAATGCGCCCCCTAGCATTTGTCCGGTCAATGTGCTATACTCCATCCATATCTGTGAACCACTCTGCGGCATGATTTTGGGGCTTCATGAAATTATACCGCAGGCCGCAGATTTTTAGACTCATTTTCACATTTTGGACAGTTGTAGCGGACACCATACCATGCATAAGACAATCCTGCTGACAGGCGGCACGGGCTTCCTCGGGAGCCATCTTCTCGGTG
>CAMJZA010000018.1 GCA_946410085.1 uncultured Treponema sp.
AGAGCGCAACCTTGCCAAGGTTGATGTCGCGGGTCCGATTCCCGTTTCCCGCTCTCCAAAAAAGGTTCGTTCCACCTTCCAAAAAGGACAAACAAGTATTTGCGGGAATGGCTCAGTGGTAGAGCGCAACCTTGCCAAGGTTGATGTCGCGGGTCCGATTCCCGTTTCCCGCTCTAAACTTGAAGGCGATTTGGAGGAAACCCAGATCGCCTTTTTTTTAAATACATTTTTTTAGCAAGGGGATTCCAGGTGAAAGTTAGCAAGGAAGTCACGAAGATTGAGAATTCAGCCGTCAAACTGACAGCCACGATAGCGAAGGAGGATGTTGCCTCCGGGTATAAGGATGCCATCGCAAAATATTCCAAGAACATTCAGATTCCCGGCTTCCGAAAGGGACACGTTCCGGCTGCCGTCCTTGAGCGCAAATTCGGCGAGAGCCTGAAGGCAGAGATCACGGGTGACCTGATTGACAAGGCCTTGAACGAGATTATCAGTGCAGAGGACATGAAGGACTTCCGCCCCCTGCCCTATTCACAGCCCCGCTTTGAGGGCGATGATTTCCCGACGCTGGATACTGAAAAGGATTTGACCTTCACGGTTGTCTATGATGTTTTCCCGCAGGTTGAGATAAAGAAGCTTGACGGCATCAAGATTAAGGTTCCGCAGGCAGAAGTGACGCAGGAGGACATGGATAAAGAACTCAAGTCCATTCAGGAGCGCAACGCAGCCGTCATTGACAAAAAGGATGATGATCCGGTTGAAAAGGACGACATCGTTACGATTGACTATAAGGAGCTCGGTGACGATGGTGCCGTCATTGCGGGAAGCGAGCGCGAGGATTTCGTCTTTACCGAAGGATCCGGCGAGAACATCTACAAGATTGATGACGACATCCTCGGCATGAAGAAAGGCGAGACGAAGGTCATCACGAAGAAATACGCGAAAAACGACAAGGATGCCGACCTCGCCGGAAAGACCAAGAAGATCAGCGTGACGGTCAAGCAGATAAAGGTCCGCAACCTGCCGGCGCTGGATGATGATCTTGCGCAGGACGTCAACGAGAAGTACAAGACTCTGGACGACCTCAAGAAGGATATCAGCCGGAGCATGAACCTTGCGAAGGACCGCAAGCTTGAAGAACTGAAGAATCAGAGTCTCCTTGAGCAGCTGGTCGAAAAGAATCCCTTTGATCTGCCGAAGTCCATGATCGAGGCTGAAAACAGCAGCCGCTGGAACATGATGGCGCAGCAGTTCAAGACGACGCCCGAGCAGCTTGAGAAGATGGTCAGCGCAAGCGGACAGTCAAAGGAAACGATGCTCTCCCAGTGGGTCGGCGATACGGAAAAGGCACTCAAGAGCCGCATCATCGTGGACCTGCTGCTGCGTGACCGGAACATCAGCATTACGCCCGATGAAATCGAGGAAGAGTACAAGAAGATTGCCGAACAGAACGACATGACGGTCGACGAGGTAAAGGATCACTACAAGGATCTGAAGGCAAAAGAGTACCTTGTCGATGAAGTAAAGGAGAAGAAGCTTTTTGAGACCCTCTATAAGGAAGTGAAGGTTGAGAAAGGCGAGAAGAAAACGTTCTCCCAGCTGTTTGCGGACGAAGCCGCCAACTAATTCCTGCAGTCGTTTCGGATGACGGAATGTCGGCCACACTTGCCACATTCCGTTTTTTTGTTTACATTATCTATTGAGAGGCAGTTCCAAAAGGCCGGACGGACTTTTGAAACTGGACAAAATTAACCTCTGGAGTTTGTATGAACGAATACATGAATACATTGGTTCCTACCGTCATAGAGCGGAGCGGAAACGGAGAGCGGGCCTATGATCTTTATTCCCGGTTGCTTCGTGACAGGATTATTTTTGTTGACGGTGAGATTAATGATGCTTCGGCGGATCTCGTTGTCGGTCAGCTGCTCTATCTGGAAAGTGAAAACCCCGACAAAGACATAAACATGTACATCAACAGTCCGGGCGGTTCCGTCACGGCGGGTCTTGCCATTTATGATACGATGCAGTATGTCAAGTGTGACATTCAGACCATCTGCATGGGACAGGCGGCAAGCATGGGGGCGATTCTGCTTGCAGGCGGAACGATCGGCAAGCGCTATGCCCTCCCCTCCAGCCGCGTCATGATTCATCAGCCCTGGGGTGGTGCGCAGGGACAGGAAAGTGACATTGCAATCCAGGCAAAGGAAATCATCCGCCTGAAAAAGCTGTCGATAAAGTACTTTGCAAACAAGACCGGTAAGAGCGAAGAAGCTGTCGCAAAGGATATGGAGCGTGATTTCTATATGTCGGCAGAAGAAGCGAAGGAATACGGTATCGTTGACCATATCATGAAGAACGCAAAGGAGGGGGCAAAATGAGAGGCTTTGGACGAAATGATCAGCAGTTCTGCGCTTTCTGCGGCCGGCCTGCTGATGGAAATCGCCGCATTGTAAAAGCACCCAACTCCGATGTCTATATCTGCGAAAACTGTGTGTCGGCCTGCCAGTCGCTTTTGAACGATGAACGGCATTCAATTGCCCCCATCTCCATGGAGGATGTTCCGACTCCCAGGGAATTCAAGGAATACCTTGATGAATACGTCATCGGGCAGGAGCAGGCAAAGAAAGTTCTTTCCGTCGCTGTCTACAACCACTATAAGCAGCTGTCGATGCCGAGGGACAAGCAGCTTTCATCGGACGTCAAGATTGAAAAGTCAAATATTCTGCTTCTGGGACCGACCGGCAGCGGCAAGACCCTGCTTGCGAAAACACTTGCCCAGAAGCTCAAGGTGCCATTTGCGATTGCAGATGCGACGACCCTGACTGAGGCGGGATATGTCGGTGAAGATGTTGAAAACGTCCTGCTCAAGCTGATTAATGCCGCTGACGGTGATGTGAGTGCAGCGGAGCGGGGCATTATCTTCATCGATGAGATTGACAAGATAAGCAGGAAGAGCGAGAACACTTCGATTACGCGGGATGTTTCCGGTGAAGGCGTGCAGCAGGCCCTGCTCAAGATTCTTGAGGGAACGCATGCTTCCGTTCCGCCGCAGGGAGGACGCAAGCATCCGAACCAGGAAATGATAGACATCGACACGACAAACATCCTCTTTATCTGCGGAGGGGCATTCGTCGGGCTGGATAAGATTATCGAGCAGCGGCTTTCGTCTTCTTCTATCGGATTCGGTGCAGAAGGAACGCACCGGACGGAAGAGGAGCGCATGGAGCTTCTGAATCAGGTGACATCGGATGATCTGGTGCGCTTCGGCATCATTCCGGAACTTATCGGACGCCTGCCCATCACCTGTGCGCTCAAGGAACTGGATCGTGCTGACCTCGTCAGGATCCTGACGGAGCCGAAGAATGCAATCACGAAGCAGTTCCAGGCGAGTTTTGCAATTGATGATGTTGACCTTTCCTTCGATGAAGAGTCGATTCATGAAATTGCCGATATTGCAATCAAGAACAAAACCGGTGCCCGCGGTCTCCGTGCAATCGTCGAGAAGATTCTGCTTGACCTGATGTTTGAGATTCCGAGCATCAAGGGAAAGAAGAAGCTGACGATTACGAAAGACATCGTCATGCAGCAGAACATTCCCAGCCCGGAAATGCTGCTTATCGATCAGAAGACTGCCTGATAGTATCAGCTGCAGACGGACTGGATGATTTCCACAATCCGTTCTGCAGTTTTTTCCCAGGAATATGCTTCCGCTTTCCTGAGTCCATTCTTGACAAGCGTGTCCCGAAGTTCCCTGTCACTGACAATCCGTTCAATGCTTGCTGCCATGTCTTCAATGCTGTCCGAGTCAAAATAGATGGCTGCATCGCCTGCAATCTCACGCAGCGCCCCGCTTGACGAGCAGGCGACGGGCAGGCCTGATGCCATGGATTCCATGACGGGCAGCCCTACCCCCTCATTTACGGAGGGGAATATGCAGGCATCGGCATTACGGTAGAGGTCGCCGAAATTTTCATGGGGGAAAAAGCCGGTCAGAAAGATATCCCCGGCAAAAGCTGATGACAGGGCTGCATTCTGGACCGTGTCGGAATAGGCTTTTCCGTCCCCTGCAATGATGAGCCGGTGAGGGCTTTTTGTCCGCTCCTTAAAGAGGGAAAAGGCCTTGATGAGCTCTTTATGCCGCTTTGAATCCCCCTGCACGCGGCTGGGATATATGAGATAGGGTGTTTTTATGGCAAAGGGAGTCATTTCGACAATGGAGCTCTCTTGCTTTGCAATGGGCGGCGAGAAGATGTCATGGTCTATTCCGCTGTAAACGACTTCAAGCCTCCGGACCTTGATCCGGCACTGTTCAAGGTCCTCGCGTATGAAGTTGCTTCCTGCAATGATGCAGTCTGCCTTTGCCAGGGACTTGACGACCAGCTTGCGGTGCAGGGAATTGTCTTCATTGCGCAAAAATGATGAGATGATGTCGTTTACGATGACGATGCCGGGCCGGGCATAGCGTAGGGGCAGCAGCTGGGGGCCTGCCGCATAGAGGACGGCATCATACGCGCGTTTTTTTGCGAAGGAATTGCCGTTCAGGATATGCCACAGGCGATCCGTATTCAGGCTGTCAGGTACGTGTACCGGCGTAAACGGCAGTTTTTTTTTCACCGTATAGGTATAGCGGTCAATTTCGGACCCGAACAGTTCCCAGGACAGGGGTGAATCATCAGGAAGTGCATTTATCAGCGACACAAGATAGGACCCCCGGCCGGAACGGCCGTTATCGCATCCAAACGTGTCAATTCCAACTTTCATCGGCAAAAGCATATCATAAAACGAGAAAAAATGCTATAGTATGCGTATGAGCAAATCATTTTCAGAGCTTGGCATAGCTGAAGCGCTTGTTCAGCGGCTGGACGCAATCGGAATTCATACGGCGACTGCCGTGCAGGAAAAAGTAATCCCCCTCGTTGCAGCGGGGAAAAACATACTCTTTCAGAGTGAAACGGGAACCGGCAAGACCTTTGCCTACCTGCTGCCCCTTGTGCAGCAGATACAGGAAGCGGAAAACGTGCGGAAGCAGGTTCAGCTGCTGATTGTTTCCCCGACGCTGGAACTCTGTTCTCAGATCCGTGACCAGGTAACGCTGTGCTGCGATGAAAAGACAGCCCTTTTTGTGGGCGGGACTCCGATAAACCGTCAGATCGAGAAGCTGAAGGAAAAGCCGGTTATTGTCATTGGCAGCGCTTCCAGGCTTCTGGAGTTGATTCACCTGAAAAAACTGAAGGTCGATGGCATCCGTGCGCTTGTGCTCGATGAGGCTGACCGCCTGCTTACGCCGGAGCTGCGGGATGCGACGGAACAGCTGGTAGCCCGCCTGCCGCCGGCAGTCCAGCTCATCGGCAACTCGGCGACCGTCAGTGCGTACACGAAGAAACTCGTAACGGAAGCGCGCATAAAGGATGAGATTGAACTGATCGAACTGCCGGCAGAGGATGTCCTGCGTTCCCGCATTGAGCACTGGGCGCTTTTTGCTGAACGGCGGGACAAGATAGACACCCTGCGTTCATTCATCCGTGCGGTCAATGCGCAGAAGATGATTGTATTTACCAGTCGTTTGGATCAGGTAGAAAACATCGTTGCAAAGCTCCGCTACAAGCACATCGACTGTGACGGGCTGGGGGCAAAGGCGGATAAAAAGCTGCGGAAGGCGGCCTGGGACGGTTTCAAGAGCGGGAAAAGCAGGATTCTGGTGACTACGGACGTTGCGGCACGGGGGCTGGATATACAGGGAGTTACCCATGTCGTTCAGATGGATCTGAACGAGGACAAGGATTTCTTCATCCATCGTGCGGGCCGTACGGGCCGGGCAGGCAGAAAGGGCTTTAACTGCGTCATAGGAGATGAGCGGGAGATGCAGCGGCTTGCGTCATTTGAAAAGAGCCTGCACCTGACCGTGTACCCGAAAATGCTGTACAAGGGCCGGCTCATTGCGCCGCCCCAGCAGCAGGAGGCTGACCGCTAGCGCATGATCAGGTCGCCGACCTTGAAGTAGATGTTGTCGTTGTCAAAAAAGTCGCTGCAGCAGATCCTGTCGCCTTCAAACTCCATTGAGTCCCTGACAAAGAGGCTGACCGGCCGGTGCAGGATCGGAACGAGATAAACCGGCTCCCCTGCTTCTGCCGAAAAAATGGCAGTATAGCGGTCATTCATCTCCCGGTTGTATGCGGCGGCCTCCCCTTTCAGGATGTCCTTCCAGGCCCAGGCAACGCATGAATTGGCGTCCTTGAGTGCACACCAGGAAAAAAGCAGCGCCGCGAATGCAGTGGCGGCAATAAGGAATCTGCCGTTCTTTGTTTTTTTCAGGAATATCCTGACCGCAGCGGAAACACCGTCCCTGACACGCAGGAAGTCGCCCGTCTGATCAGAGGCAAGGCCTTTGTCAAACAGCGTGAGCAGCAGGAGGATAAAGCCGGTCAGCAGGGCCAGAATGAAGAAGCAGAGCAGGACAAAGGGGGTCCATGCGTACCGGGGCATGACGAACAGGTCCGGGGTTGCAAAGCTGAAGACGGCACACATGCCGACGATGATGAGAAAGAAAGGAAGGACTGCAGGCAGGGGGAGTTTCTTTCCCTGCGTACGGAGGGATACGGCAATACCGCCTGTCAGCAGGGCGACGGCGGGCAGGTAGCGGCGCTGCGATACGAGCTGCCTGAAATAGCGGATGCTGTTTTCGCGCAGGCTTTGCAGCATGGTTTTGAGGGTCACTGCGAGCGTCAGCCCTGAGTCTGTTCCCCCCGTATACTTACCGACATAGCCGTCTGCATCCGGTATGATGCTGTTTCGGACTATGAGAAAATTCCTGAAAAACACGGCAAGACAGACGGTGAGGAAAAGCGCGTGCAGCAGGTTGAACCGCCGTTTCACGCATGCGTCATAGAGGATGAATGCAAAGGAGAAACAGCCGCAGACAAAGGGATAGTATTCCATTGAAAAGATGCAGGCAATAAAGAAAACGATGCAGACAGCCCCTTGCAGGATGCGTTTTTTTCCGGCCTTTCCTTTTTCTCCTTCAGCTCCGTAGTGCAGCAGGGAAAACGAAAGAAAGAAAAAGAGGTAGGATAATCCCGCATTGTAGCCGGAGCTGCTGACCAGATCATAAAAGGCCATCGTCGGATAATGAATGGCATTGAACACCAGATAGAGATAGAGGGCATAGAAAAAGAGTGCATGGCTGCCCTTAAAATGAAAAAAAGCCTTGTTCAGGGCATGGTAGAGGGTACTTGACGAAAGCCAGAACAGCAGCACGTAAAAAGCTGCCGACAGATGATAGATTGTCAGGAAAGCGGAAAAAACCGCTTCTGTCATGCCTTCCGGATGATTGTATATGGGAAGGAAAAAGAGATTTACGAAATTAAAGGTTCCCCGAAACGCAAACAGGGACTTGAAGCTTATGTACGGGGCCCGCTGATCCAAAAAACTCCTGAAAATCCACCAGTTGTCATTATCTCCCGGATGGTTATAGCGGCAGAGGATGAAAAACGGCAGGACCGTCACCGCAATGACGAACAGGGAGATCAGAATGAGACAGAAGTCCCTTTTTTGCCTTATGCCATGCACTTTCGTATTCCTGCAAGCAGTGCAGCTTCGTCCGGACAGCTTTCCAGCAGCAGCTTGAACGCTTTATCCTTTGCCAGGTTTGCAATCCCAGAGAGAATGTCAATATGCTGCTGCGAGGCTGCCGTCAGGAGGATAAAATAGACATACACCTTCCTGCTGTCGGGAGCCTGCATGTCTATCGGCGTCTTCAGGAAGCAGACTGCAATCCGCTGGTCTTCTGCGGTGTCAATGACTTTCCGGTGGGGATGCGGAAGCGCAATGCCGTTTCCGACCGCCGTACTCAGAATCTTTTCCCGCTCAATGAGTTCCTTCTTCAGCAGATCGGCATCCAGACCTGCCGGTAATTTCATGCAGGAAACCGCCGACGAAAGGATTTCTGAAACCGTCGACCCCGCAACATCCCTGCAAACACCACCCTTCTGAATTAATGTGCACAAATCATCCGCTGAAACCATTTTACTTTACCACCTTGAATCTACTGCAGGTATTCTCATCGATTGCACCAAGCAGGATTTCTTCGATATCTTCATAATTCCATTTCATCCCGTCAATCGATACCAGAATAGCATCACTATCATTTTCGACATCTTTATCACTATAACTATAGGAAAGAATATTCAAAAGATGACTGTACAGCTGTGTCAAAATGACAAGCTCCTGCTGGGGAAAATCATTCAGGTCTCCGTCACAGCCGTCAATCTTGTAGAGCATGCTGTTCACTTTCTTGAACAGCTCGAGCGACTGATTCCGGATCGGACCGGCCCGCTGATCCGTAAACCAGTTATAGCAGGGCTTAAAACAGGCATCCCGCTCTGACAGGTGCACCATGATGCGCTCCCGTTCACCTTCGTGAAACTGATAGTCATCGGGAAACAGACTTGCAAACAGGTCACCCAGATTGTCCTTGTGCCGGTAATACATGTCCAGTACGGCCTGATCCAGGACCTCATCGGGCAAGTTATAGTAGAGTCCGGTCTGAACGGAATGCATCAGATCCTTTGAAATCTTCCTCAGTGCCGCTTTATTCCACTTTCCGACGGCAGGAGCGCTTTTTCCCCGGTACCAGAGACGGGTCTCAACGCCAAAGTTTTCAAGTGCAATTTTCCGGTTGCCTTCAAGCAGGAATTCTTCGACCGAACCGCATTCAGGAATGCACAGCTCATCCCGGTGATCGAAGAAAACTCCGGCAAGCTGCTCCTCTATGGAAGCACAGGGGCCTGAGGCTTCAAAAGATTCCAGCAGATAGTTTTCCAGCTTCCGGTACCACGCAAGCCGCTTTTCCCCGATTTCCCCGACATTAAAGCGGTTTTTTGAATCGTGCTGGACATAAAATTCGATGATACCCTTCTGCCAGTCAATTACCCTGCAGACGAGCCGGTCACCCCGTTCAAATGCATAGCGGGTCTTCAGCAGGGACATGTCGAGTCCAGTCAGGTTCACCGAGTTGGAAAGCTCCCCGGATACTGCCATGACGTCAAGCCCTTCGTTCGCAGGATCCGCAGCGATGTACTGGGGGGCATATTCCTCTCCGAACAGCATGAACTTGTCAATGGCTTCATCGCTGTCGAATACCGCAGATTTCTGCGGCAGGCGTATGCCGTCTATCATGAAAATCAAATCATCGGAGGGAATTTCTGGATCAACAAAGGGTATGCAGCGGTCCCCCTGGATTATAATATCCGAATCGAACTCAAAACTGCTGGGCTTAATGCTGAAGACGGCTCCTGTAAATGCACCCGCCCGACTGATGTAATAGCCGTCGGACAGGGAAAACACGAGGCCGCATTCTTCCAGATAGCTCTGGATTTCCTGCCTGACGGCAGGCATACGCAGCTTTTTCAGGAATGTTTCAACGTCCTTGAGTGAAAAAACACTGCGGTGAGTAGAAAGGAACTGTTCCAGCAAAAGCTCGAAGCGGGAAGTCACGACAATATACTAGCATGTATGCCGAAGGGCTGTCAAAGCCCCATCCAGCCCCTTACCCTGCCGATCTTATCAACAAAGATACTGACTTCATCCGCCGTATTGTAGAAATACAGGCTTGCCCGTGCTGTACTGCCTGCTCCCAGTTTCTGCATGAGCGGCTGGGCGCAGTGGTGGCCTGCACGGACTGCAATATGCTCCGTGTCAAGGATACTTGCGATGTCGTGCGGGTGTACCCCGTCTATCGTGAAGGTCACAATGCCGCAGTGCCGTGCAGGGTCGGGGTTGCCGATGACATGCAGGTGCGGAACGGCCGAAAGCCCTTCCATAAGCAGGCCGGCAAGACGGTTATCATTTGCTTCAATGGCATCCAGACCGATTCCCTCGATATAGCGTATGGCGGCGGCAAAACCGACGGCACCTGCCGCATTGACCGTTCCTGCCTCAAACTTGTGGGGAAGCGGTGCATAGCTTGCCGACTCCCGGGTGACGTACTCGATCATCTCTCCGCCGGACAGGAAGGGGGGCATCGCTTCCAGCAGGGCTTTTTTCCCGTACAGGGCGCCGATGCCCATCGGACCGCAGAGCTTATGGGCGGACAGGGCAAAAAAATCGGCAGCCAGGTCCTGTACGTCAACCTTGAGATGCGGGGCAGACTGAGCTCCGTCCACGACGACGACTGCCCCCTTTCCGCCGTAACCGACCTTGTGGGCATGCTCCGCAATCTCCTTGACCGGGTTCGTTATGCCGAAGACGTTGCTGACATGGGTAATGGCAACGAGCCTGGTTTTTGTAGTTATCTTCTGCTGCCATTCCGCTGCGGGAATAACGCCGTCGTCTCCGCATTCCAGGAAGACGAGGGAAGCCCCCTTTGCCCGTGCGACCATCTGCCAGGGCAGGAGGTTGGAGTGGTGCTCCATGCAGGAAACGACGATCTCGTCCCCCGCCTGCACGTTGCTCATGCCCCAGCTGTAGGCAACGAGGTTCAGGCTCTCGCTCGCATTGCGGGTAAAGATTATCTCGCTGTCCTCAGCCGCATGCAGGAAAGAGGCGACCGTGTGCCGGGCCGACTCGTACATGTCCGTTGCCTTAATGCTCAGACTGTAGAGCCCCCTGAGCGGATTTGCATTTGAGAAGCGGTAAAAATCCGCCATTGCGGATATGACGCATTCAGGCCGCTGCGTTGTTGCGGCATTATCAAAGTAAATGAGATCCCTGTATGCTGCGTTTTCCGCAGACTGATCAAAAATCCTAAAATCGTTCCGGCAGTTACTGAGGTTCAGGCTCATGCAAAGGCTCCTTCCAGATGGCGGTGTATACGGTCCCTGACAGCTTCATCCGGTATGAACTGGCTTACCGATGCAATTTTTGACTGCACCATGATCTTTTTCGCAGAAAGTGCATCGATTCCCCTGCTCTGCATATAGAAGAGCATGTCTGCACTGAGGCGGCCGATGGACGAGCCGTGCCTCCCGTCCACATCCTCTTCACCACAGAGAATGACCGGCAGGGATTTGTTGACGACCGTCGGACTTACCAGGAGGACGTCTTCCTGTTCGTCCCCCTTTGCTTCGGCTGCACCCTGCACGAAGTCTATCGTTCCCCGCCAGATTTTTGCCCCCCTGTCAGAAATGACACCGTTGACGTTCATGGAACTCTGCGTTTTCCGCCCGGTCTGGCGGGCAATATAGTTCACGTCAAGACTGCGATTCCGGTCAACAAGATAGGCAAGGCGTCCCGTAAAAGCAGCGGATTCCCCTGTAAGCTCGTAGCAGCTGCCTGAGTAACTCTGGAAACCGCCGAGCTGCAGTTCAGTCATTTCGACGGATGCTCCGTCCTGCAGGCGTGCACCGACGGAATCAAAGTGGACGCTTTTCCCGTTCAGCAGATTGACGAGGGCGATATTGATGCGGGCCGCTTCGCATGCGACAATACGGATGCGGCACCCGATAAGCCCGCCGCCTGACGTATCCCCGGCGAACTCAAAAATGAAGCGGGAGGAACTCCCCTTTCGGGCATACACGATCGTGTCAGCGATTCCTTCCGCAGTCTCCGGGGAAAGGTGAACAGTCTCCGCCGGTTGCTGACCTTCTGCAACCGTATACAGGTTGACCTGCGCATTGCAGGCGTTCAGTGCGGCATCAAACTGGCTGTCAAAGCTTTTGCCCATCCCCGTCGGCAGCATCGTGCACTCTGCCGGCAGATCGGCAAGGGCTTTCCGTTCAAACCAGATTCCGTCGGGAAGGACCGGCGTACTGAAGTGAACTTCACTGCAGGCATTCGCATGCAGCTGTCCCCGGTTTATGTGCAGCTGATTCCAGGTCAGGCTCGGGAACTGGTTGACATCACAGTCAAAAGAAAAAGCGGTCTGTGCCATATTACAGTGTCCCCTTCATTTCAAGACGGATAAGGTTGTTCATCTCCACCGCGTACTCAAGCGGAAGTTCCTTGCTGACGGGATTTGCAAACCCGGATACAATCAGGGCCCGTGCTTCTTCTTCCGAAAGTCCCCGGCTCATCAGGTAGAATACTGCCTTGTTGGAGATGCGGCCGATTTTGGCCTCATGCCCTATATCACAGTCGTCTGTCATGATGTTCATCGCGGGAACCGTGTCGGACCGGCTCTTGTCGTCCAGCATCAGGCTCTGGCAGTCTACGCTCGCCTTGGCATGGGCTGCGCCGGGATTGACGACGATTGCCGAACGGTAGGTCGAGATGCCTCCGCTCTTACTGATGGACTTGGTGTTGATGACCGATGAGGTATACTTGCCCAAGTGGAGCATCTTTGCCCCGGTATCGAGGTTCTGGCCGTGTCCTGCAAAGGTGATGCCCGTAAACTCGCAGCGGGAATGGTCGCCCTTGAGTATCGTCGTCGGATAGAGGTAGGAGATGTGGCTGCCGAAGGAGCCGGAAACCCATTCCATCGTCGCCCCGTCTTCGACCAGTGCCCGCTTGGTGTTCAGGTTGTACATGTTCTTGGACCAGTTTTCTATCGTGCTGTAGCGAAGGTGCGCCCCTTTCTTGACAAAGAGCTCCACGCAGCCGGCATGGAGGTTTGCAACGTTGTATTTGGGCGCAGAACACCCCTCGATGAAGTGCAGGTCTGCCCCTTCATCAACGATGATCAGCGTGTGCTCGAACTGCCCCGCCCCCGCCGCGTTCAGGCGGAAGTAAGACTGGAGGGGAATCTTGACTTTGACATTTTTTGGAACATAGACAAAGCTTCCCCCGCTCCAGAGGGCGCCGTGCAGGGCGGCAAACTTATGGTCGGTAGGCGGAACAAGGTGCATGAAATACGCTTTTACCATGTCCGCATACTCACCCTTAAGGGCGCTTTCAAAGTCCGTATAGACGACACCCTGCTCGCTCACCTCGTCCTTGACGTTGTGGTAGACCAGCTCGCTGTCATACTGGGCACCGACACCGGCCAGGCTCTGCCGCTCTGCCTCGGGGATGCCGAGTTTCTCGAAGGTATCCTTTATGTCGCTCGGAACGTCCTCCCACTTGGCCGCCATCGCGGTCTTGGATTTGACGTAGGTGACGATTTTCTGTATGTCCAGATCGCGGATGTCGGGTCCCCAGTCAGGTTCGTTCGTCTCATTGTATATCTTGAGGCACTTGAGCCGCCAGTCCCGCATCCACGCAGGGTCTTCCTTTTCGTCGCTTATGCGGGTGACGATGGACTCATCAAGTCCTGCCCGGACCTTGTAGAAGTCCTTGTCGTCCTCCGCAAAGCGGAAATCATATATAGAACGGTCAATATCGGCGACCTGTGTCTTTTCAGCCATAACAAACCTCGGAGTTTCCCCGCTGCACGCGCGGGGAATTTCTATTATGTTACTAGGTAAAGATAACGTATTTTGGCACGAGGGGCAAGGGGGTGGCGCAGTGATTTCTCAGGGGCGCAGCAGACGGTGGTAAAGCGCCGCAAGGGGCGGCCTGACTGCACCGTAGAGCCTGTACAGGAGGAAGGACTTCTTCAGGAACCGGAGCTTTATGGCAATGCCCCTGGGCGGCCGGGGATCACGGGCCAGGTAGCGGTCGATGGCGGCATTGAATTCCTTCCTGTGCGCGGCATACAAACGTCTGTTAGCCGTGTCGCCGGAAAGCAGGCCCAAGGGGCGGAGCTTCTTATGCTCCCCTTCCAGTCCCCGGTAGGCAAGATAAAGGGCCGGCAGAAGGAAGTCATCGTAGCCCTTTTCCATGAAGTAGTAAAAGCGGGAAAGGCATGCCTCCTCGTATCCGAAGGAGATCTTTCCCGAAAGCCTTCCCATCGTACTGGTTTCCCGCTGCCGGTAGAAATAGAGGGAATCGGGAATGACGCTTATCCTCTTGCATTGCCGTATCAGCTTGTCCAGTATGAGTTCGTCCTCCTGCACCCTCCCCTCGGCAAAGCGAAGGCCGTCAAACAGCTTCCGGGGATACAGCTTGTTCCACGGAAGCATCGTTGCGACGTTGACCATGTTTACGTTTTCGTCCCAGAAGTCCTTCTCGCTCCAGATGGCGGCGGACTTCCAGCCTTCCCAGACGAGCCGGGTCCGTCCGTCCTCATAAAGATAGCTTGCGTTGCACATGGCAAGGTCGCCAGCATCCTTCGTTATCCTGCCGTAGAGTTTTTCCACCATCAGCGGGCTCACGTAGTCGTCGCTGTCTATGAACATGATGTAGGAACCCGTGCACTTGTCCAGGCCCAGGTTCCTCGCACTTGACTGACCGCCGTTCTCCTTGTGCAGGAGCTTTATGCGGGAATCCTTCTCTTCATACGAGCGGCATATCTCATAACTGGAATCCGTGGAACCGTCGTCCACCAGAATAATTTCCAGATTCCGGTAACTCTGGGCAAGGACGGAATCAAGGCACTGTGCAAGGTAGGGCCCGCAGTTATAGACGGGGATTATGATGCTGACAAGGGAGCTTTCTTGCATAAAAAACGGCCTCAGCTTCCTACCTGTAAGCTGTAAGTCTCGTAGAAGAAGCGTATCTTTTTCCAGAGAAGTCGGCTCAGCCTGTTCAGGATGAAGCGGATGCATTTTATGCCGGAAAGCATCGGGTAAAACCCGATCGCCCCCGCTTTATATGCCTTTATGGAAAAACGCGAGCGGGTCATGAATCGGCCGCAGTCCCCCATTTCGTACAGCTGTCTGAGCCATTCCGAAGCGACAAGATTGAAATTGAACCTCGCCTGCCTGTCACCTTTCAGCATATCGTAGAAATACTTGTTGTGGGCGATTATCTGCTCAGGGAACGGACCGTTTGCCGTCGTGGAAGAATCCTGCCCGCCGTGCATCCGCCATTTCAGGAAGTAGCCTTCAAGCTGAATCACGTTTCCCGCTTTGATTGAGTCCAGTACGAAGGGCTTGTCGGCAATCTTTCCCATGACATCGAAGCGGGACTGCAAACCGATGAGGTTGTCACGCTTGTACACGATGCCGGGAAAGAACATGTTCTTGTCCCACCAGAGAACCCAGGATGCATAGACATAGGACACAAAGTCCCGTTTTTTCCGGTACAGGCGGTAGCTGCACGTGCTGTAGTCTTCGAATACGACCTCTTTCTCCGTGCGGAAGGGCCACATCCACGATGTCACCAGCTCCGCCTCGGGATGCGCTTCCAGCGCCTGTATGGCACACTCGGCATACTGGGGATGCATGATATCATCGTCATGAAAGAAAATCACGTACTCCGCGCTTATGAGCGGCAGCACGATGTCAAGCCGCTTCTCGAATATGATGTTCTCCTGCGTCTTGTAATAAAAGAGGTTCTCATGCTCCTGCATCTGGGAGCGGACATAGTCCCCGGTACCGTCGGTGGAGGCATTGTCAAAGACCGTCACCTTTATGTTCTTCGCACTCTGATTCAGGACGCTCTGCAAGGTCGTCTTCATAAGCTCGCAGCGGTTGTATGTCCTGATGAAAATCTCAAGCTTCTTTGACAGTTCCATAGTCGTCAGTCCCCTTTTCCCATAAAGAAAGTCTCGTACAGCAGGTCATCAACGCTTCTGTAGCGCAGGGATTTCTCGAAGTTCTCCTTTACCGCAGCAATGCGCTCCCTGTAGGATTCCGGGCTGCAGCGCTCCAGGATTGACTCGATGGGGGTATCCTTTTCCACCGTGATTATGCCGTCTGGATTGAAGAAATCCCCGATTCTGCCTGCGCCAAGGTAGACGGGAATCGTCATGGCGGCAAAACAGTCTATGATTTTCTCCGTAAAGTAATAGGGCTTTATGTCGTTCTCCACGACTATCTGAAAGCGGTAGTCCGCAAGCGACATGGACTTGTAAGGCATCCACTGCCCCCCTGCGAAACCGCCGAAGACATCGACCGCCCCGCTCGCCTGTGCGTCAGCGGCAAAACGGTGCCGTATCTCATGCATCGGCGTATACTTCTTGGCAGAACAGACCATAGAAATGTTCTTCGTTTTTCTTGCGTACGCTTCCTTGTCAAGAACGGTTTTGTCGGGAACACCATGGAACACCTCCTTTCCGTACCACATGGAAGCGCAGGAAGGAAAAAACTGTGCGTTGGAAAGGCTGTCCAGAAGCTTTTCCGAGTAGGTGAACACGGCATCAAAGTCATCGGCAAGTCCCTTGTTGGTCTCAAAGAGGGCATATTCCTCGGGTATAATGGACTCAGACTCAATGAACCATGCATAGCGGTGGTCCGGCTTGCCCATCGTCTCAAGGACGGCCCCATGGCAATAGAAATGCACGGGGAGGGATACGTTGTAGCGGTCCCAGGCGATATACTTTGAGTCAGAATACGGAAGTGCCGCCCCTATCCGGTCCCTGATGAACCATACGTCAAGCTTCCTTCCCTCACTGTTGTACAGGCGGGGTTCGTTGCCCTCGGCAAAGCGGTCATAGGGATAATAGGGCATGTAAATCTTCCCGTATGCAGGATTCGTTACGGACGGAAACACCGCTTCGGGTTTTGGACGCTGGGAATCGGCCCAGGCAAGAATTTTGCTCCGTATTCTTTCCCGTATGGATTTCGGAATGAAATGCCGGAAGCAGAACTGTATGAATTTCTTGACCGAACGTTTCATTACAGCCTGGTCACTCCCGTCCTGCAGGGGAATGACATAATGCCCGGAAGCCAGGCCTTTCCGTAGCCCTCGGACAAATCGTTCATCGGGTGCGAGTCCTGATACACGGGACTCGGTTCAAAATCCTTTATCAGGGTGAAGAACATCTGGTTCTGCTCGTTCTGCAGGATCCAGCCCTCACAGTGCAGGACCGCTGAAATGCTTACGTGATACTCACCTGTCGTGAGCTTGTCAAAGGGCAGGTCAAACTCCAGCAGGAAGCCGCCCTCACGCAGGTCGCCGGGCTTAACGTCGCCTGACCAATACATATCCGTTGTATAGATATTCTCCTCGCCCTTGAACAATGAATAGAAGATGACGAGGTTTTCCTTGTATTTCTGAATAGTGCCTTTTATGGCTAGGGTATAGCGGCTTTTCTTGTCATAGACGATGCGGTAGGGGGCATCCTTGCCATCCTCCAGTATCGAATAGCTCTCAAAGCTTGCGACATCATAGGGGAAAAAGAAATCGTCCCTGAAGTCATTGCGCAGAATGTCTCCGTGCTTCCGGAAGGTGTCCGTACCAAAATAAAAGTTCGCTGCGGAGGCTATGTCCGAGTTGAAGACGAGCCTGCCCTTGTCCAGGACGATTCCCTTGTTGCACAGGGTCTTGACGGCCTCCATGTTGTGGCTGACAAAGAGAACGGTCCTGCCCTCACCGCGCGAGAGCTGGTTCATCTTTCCCAACGCCTTCTTCTGGAAATCCGCATCACCGACGGCAAGCACCTCGTCCGCAATCAGGATGTCTGAGTCCAGATGGGCGGCGACGGCGAACGCAAGGCGGACATACATGCCGCTCGAATAGCGCTTGACCGGCGTGTCGATGTACTTGCCGATCCCTGAGAAATCGATTATCTCGTCTATCTTGCGGTCAACCTCTGCTTTCTTCATGCCGAGAATCGCCCCGTTCAGGTAGACGTTCTCGCGGCCGGTCAGCTCCGGGTTAAAGCCGGTTCCGACCTCAAGCAGGCTCGCAATCTTGCCGTTTATGTAGATTTTGCCCCTGGTCGGGGCTGAAATCTGGCTTATCATCTTGAGCAGGGTTGACTTGCCGGCCCCGTTCTTGCCGATTATGCCGACCCGGTCGCCCTTGTGTACCTCAAAGTCAATGTCCTTCAGGGCCCAGAAGCCTTCCGCATCCGCCTCGTTGCCGTCGGCGGTCACGAAGAGCTTGGAATTGGGGTCTTCCTTCCCCATCTTCTTGTAGAACCAGGACTGTATGTCCTTCTTGAGCGTGCCGGAATTTATGACCCCGAGCCGGTAATATTTGGAAAGCCGGGAAACCTTTATCGCAATGCCGCTGTTATCCATACAACACCTGCCCTATATCACGTCTACGAAGGTGCGCTCGCCCCGGGTAAAGAGCACCAGGCCCAGGAACAGCAGGACTGCGCTGACCGCACCGCTGACGGCGTACATCTGGAGGCTGACGCTGCCTGCCCCGTAGAACCAGACGCGGAAGGCCTCGACCGGAGCACTCATCGGGTTCAGCATGAAGAGGAAACGGTACTTTGCCGGGGCCTGGGAGAGCGGGTAGACGACCGGCGTGACGTACATCGCAAGGGGCATCGCAAAGCTGACGAGGTTGTTCAGGTCGCGGTACTTGGTCGTCATTGCGCTCAGTATCAGGCCGAATCCCATCCCCATCGCCCCGATCCAGACAAGGAGCAGGGGGAAAAGGAGGACCAGGGGAGAGGGCTGTATCGGGGCCCCCGTCGCAATATAATAGAAATAAATGCAGAGGAGAAAGGCAAACTGAATGAGGAGGCGCAGGATCTGCCCGGCAACGTCCGCAATGGGGACGCAGAGCCGGGGAAAGTAGACCTTGCTGAAGACCCCCTGATTGGTGAGAAAGGTGTTGGAACCGCAGCCCACGCACTTGTTGAAGTACTGCCAGAGCATGTTGCCGGGAAAGTAGAAGAGCACGTAGGGAATGCCGTCAGTGCCGAGGCCCGCCAGCTTGCCGAACACGAAGGTGTACATGACGGCGGAAATCAGCGGCTGGACGACGTACCAGAGGGGTCCTAGGACGGTCTGCTTGTATGCCACCGTCCAGTCCCGCTTTATGAGCATGAAGATAAGATCACGGTAATGAATAACGTCCCGAAGGTGAAGGTCCAGAAGCCCCTGCTCGGCAGAAATGACCTTGGTCCACTTGTCCCCACCCTCGCCGACCCTGCCAGAGCGTTCCATTCCGTTATATTGCCCGCTCAAAGGCATTTTGTCAAGCCCCTTGCAATTATATGCAGAATCTGCTAAACTTTTGCATTATTTTACAAAGCAATTCGTTGCATAAGGATGCTTTACCATGATATACACAGATACACGGGATAAAACTGTTGCCGTTGATTTTAAGACTGCCGTCCTGAACGGCATGAATGCCGAGAGCGGAGGCCTCTATATTCCGACGTCGTTTCCGAAAATTGACCGCTCCTATATAGAACGGACTCCGGAGCCTTCTTTCCGTGAGATTGCATTTGCAATGGCAAAACCCTATGTTGAAGGCGAAATTCCTGATGCCGATCTCGAATCAATCATTCAGGATGCCTACCCCTTCCTGCCCCAGATTGTTCCGATTGAAAAAGTTACCTACATCCTGGAGCTGTTTCACGGTCCTACCTGCGCCTTCAAGGACTTCGGCGCCCGTTTCATGGCGCGGGTCATGTCCTACTTCAACCGGGGGGCGGACGACAACCTGCACATCCTCGTAGCCACCAGCGGCGACACCGGTTCTGCAGTCGGCAGCGCCTTTCACAATGTGCCGGGAATCGACGTGACGATCCTCTTCCCTGACGGAAAGATTTCTCCCCTGCAGGAGAAACAGCTGACCACCTTTGACGGCAATGTGCGCGCACTCAAGGTGAAGGGAACCTTCGACGACTGCCAGAAGCTCGTCAAGACGGCCTTTACCGACCTGGAGCTCCGCAAGAAGTTCCGCCTGTCATCGGCAAACTCAATCAACATTTCACGCCTGCTGCCCCAGAGCTTCTACTACATGTATTCCTCGCTCGTCGTAAAGAACCGGATTCCGCACGACAGCAAGATTGACGATGCGTCCATTATTACGATTGTTCCGAGCGGTAACTTCGGTAACCTGACGAGCGGTCTCATCGCCCGCGAGATGGGTGCCCCCATCAAGGGCTTTGTCGCGGCGACCAATGCGAACCATACGGTTCCCGACTGGATTGCAACCGGTGACTACCGGGCACGGGAATCGCAGGCGACCCTTTCCAATGCAATGGATGTCGGTGCGCCGAGCAATTATGAGCGCATCATTTCCATGTACAGTCTGGAGCAGGTGCGTCAGCTCTTTGCCTCCTACTGGACCGATGATGCAGGGACCATGGATGCGATTAAGAAATGCAACAGCAAGACCGGCTATATCATCGATCCCCACGGGGCAATCGGCTGGAAGGCCTGGTACGATATGCGGAACGGAGATATGGAAAAACTCATCGGCGGCTTCAAGGGTGACATAGACAAGCCCGGCCTGACGCCGAGCATTCCTTCCTGGGCAGGCGATGTCGTGCAAGGCAAGGCCGTCGGCATCGTGCTGGAGACTGCCCACCCGTCAAAGTTCGGCGCTACGGTGCAGGAGGCGGTCGGCCGCAGTCCCAGCATGCCGTCCAGTCTGGAGCGGGTCATGCGGCTCAAGGACAACTCCATTCCGATGACGAAGGACTACGAATCCTTTAAGTCCTGGCTCGTCGAAAACCTGTAATTAATGGAAGCCGGAAGGCGGGGAAAACACCATGGCAGAAACAGACAGTACGCAGTCAGAAAAATATGTCCGCCCCACTTGGGACGAGTACTTCATGGAAGTCTGCCGCACGATTGCCAAGCGGGCAACCTGTGACAGGGGACGGAGCGGCTGCGTCATTGCGAAGGACAACCAGATCCTTGTCACCGGCTACGTCGGCAGTCCTGCCGGCCTCCCCCACTGCGATGATGCCGGGCATCTGATGCGGAAGATGATACACTCTGACGGCTCGATTACCCAGCACTGCGTCCGCACGGTCCACGCCGAGCAGAACGCCATCTGTCAGGCGGCAAAGCGGGGCATACCGATCGACGGCGCTACCGTCTACTGCAAGATGACCCCCTGCCGTACCTGTGCGATGCTGATCATAAACTGCGGCATACAGCGGGTTGTCTGCGAAAAACACTACCACGACGAGGCAGATTCAATGGCGATGTTCCGTGAAGCGGGTATAAAGATCGAACACCTGGAAGACAGCATTCAGACGTACGAGAATATGTAACAGGGCTGATTACAAGATGAAACTAGACCAGTTACACGATGAAACTGGTCCAGTTACAAGATGAAAAAGGGCTGATTACAGTTTGTAACCAGCCCTTTTTCATGTCTGTGCCATGCCTGCAGAAAGATTCCTGCAGGCGTGCGGGACATTTCTGACAGGCCTGTCAGACGGCCTTTGCAGCCTCAAAGATGATGTCTGCAATGAAGATTGCGGCAAGAATCCAGGTTACCACGGGGATATCCTTTGCCTTCTTTCCGGCGACCTTGCAGAGGACATACGAGATGACGCCCCATATAATTCCCTTTGAAATCGAATAGGAGAAGGGCATGACCATAATCGTGATGAATGCGGGAATTCCTTCGGTGGGATCGGAGAAATCAATCGTCGTAACGGACTTCATCATCAGATAGCCGACGAAAATCAGTGCCGGTGCCGTTGCTGCAGAAGGAACGAGGGCAAAGAGCGGGCTCAGGAAGAGGGAGAGCAGGAACAGGAGGGCCGTTACAACCGAGGTCAGACCCGTCCGTCCGCCGGCTGCAACACCGGATGTTGACTCAACGAAGCTCGTTACCGTAGAGGTTCCGAGACAGGCACCGGCAACCGTTCCCACGGCGTCGGAGAACAGCGCCTGCTTTGCGTTGACGATGTTACCGTCCTTGTCCTTCAGGTTTGCCTGCTCAGCGACACCCATCAGCGTACCGATTGTATCGAACATATCGGTAAAGAGGAAGGTGAAGAAGACGACGAAGAACTTGAGGGTCATGACATTCTGCCACTCGAACTTGAAGAACAGGGGGGCTGCCGGCGTTGAAAAGGGCTTCCAGCCGTCGGGAACTGACGTAACGCCAAAGGGAATGCCGATGATGGTTGTCAGTATAATGCCGATCAGGATTGCACCGGGAACCTTGAGGACATAGAGGATAATCGTCAGGATGAGGCCGATCACCGCGACGATTGCCGTTGCATGGCTCATCGTGAAGTTCTCGAAGCCGATCAGCGTTCCCGTGTCGGTTCCGACGATTCCGGCATTTGCAAGGCCGATCAGCGTGATGAAGAGGCCGATTCCGACGGCGACGGCCTTGCGCAGGCCCACCGGAATGGACTTGATGATGGCCTCACGGATGCCGACGAGTGAAAGGATGATGAAGAGAATTCCTTCCAGCAGGACGGCTGTCAGGGCAAACTGCCAGCTGCAGCCCATTCCGAGTACGACGGTGTAGGTGAAAAATGCGTTCAAGCCTAGTCCGGGGGCAAGGGCAACCGGCAGGTTGGCACACAGGGCCATGACGAGCGTTGCAATTGCCGACGAAATAGCCGTTGCCGTGAACACGCCGCCCCAGCTCATGCCGGAATCAGACAGGATGCCCGGGTTTACGGCAAGAATGTAGGACATCGCCAGGAACGTCGTCAATCCGGCGATAACTTCGCGGCTGACCGTGCTGCCGCGCTCTTTGACCTTAAAGAACTTTTCCATAACCAGAAATAAATCCTCCTCTGGGAATTTTACGGGAAAAGTATAGCACAAAGGGGATTTTATATCAATTTGTAGAAATTACGTCCGTGCATACGGGAATGTGCGTCCATGCATACGGGAATGTGCGTCCATGCATACGGGAATGTGCGTCCGTGCATACGGGAATGTGCATCCGTGCACACGGGAATATGCATCCGTGCACACGGGAATGTGCGCCCGTGTAGGCGGAAAAATACGGGTATATCAGCGAATTTTCTATCCGAAGCTATTGACAAAAATGCAGAATAGCTTTATTATCATATCATCGATTTTGCGGTAGTCGTATAACGGCTCATTACCCCAGCCTTCCAAGCTGGAGACGAGGGTTCGACTCCCTTCTACCGCTTGCTTGACCCCTTTTTGAGGGGTCTTTTTTATGCTCACAGCTCTTCCCGGCAGAAGCCGGAAACAGCATTTGCCGGGGCCGCCAGCATTCTGACTGGCAGGTAATTCCCTTTTCTGCCCCGGACCCAATCACTTAATCCGTCATGGAAAACTCTTCCAGTTCTCCCACCTTGGCAAGCGCATCGATGACATTGGTGTAGGTATCCACATCGGGCGATTTGACCGAATAGCGGAGGATAATCTTCTTGTCTGCCATAATCCGGCTGATGTTCACGTCCGTCACCTTGAATCCGTTCTGTTCAATCGCTGCTTTCACGGCTGCAAGGTTAAGCTGGTCATTCCCGAACACAAGGTGCAGGACCTTATTGCGTCCGGCAAGAAAAAAACGGCTCTCTATCTTTTCCAGCACGATGAGCAGGAAGATGGCGACGGCAAGCACGAGCAGGGACTGCTCGTACAGACCTGCCCCCAGGGCAAGTCCTATTGCGGCGGCTGTCCAGACGACCGCTGCCGAGGTCAGTCCGCGTATATTCAGCCCCTGATGGACGATGGCACCGCCGCCCAAAAAGCCGATGCCGCTGACGACCCCTGCGATTACACGGGTCGGGTCGCCGCCGTAAAAGCCCTTCCCGGTCTGTATTTCGGTCAGGGAATATGAGAGGATTGCCAGCAGGGTTGAGGAGACGCTGATGAGCACCAGGGTCCTCATGCCGACGACCTGATAGCGGTGCTTGCGTTCCAGGCCCAGGACAGCCCCGGATACGGAACTTGCCAGTATCTTCAGGAAAGAGACCAGATAAAAATCCATTGAAATACCGAACAGTTCCATGTGCAGCGGTCCTCCTAGCGTTTCTTCCTGCCGAACAGCTTGAGCCCGCCCGCTCCGTAGCGGGTACCGGCCTTGACCCATTCGACGGATGTCTTTGCATCGAATTTCGCCCCCGTTGCCTCAAATGCATCGAGATATGAGGCAAGCCACTTTCCCAGTTCCATATCGCTCGCACCGATTTCGTTGTCAATGCTGCTCCGGGCAAGCAGGATGTTCACGAAGGACTTATTGCCGAACTGAACGGCCAGATTCTCTGCAAAAATCTCAAAGGCAGCAGCGGCGGCGGCAACAACGGGCGATGAAATTGACGAACCGCCGGAACGGAGGGCCGGAGAGCGGAAGATGTCAACCTGATCGGGCGTCTCCTTGAAGAGGAACACGAGCATTCCCGGCGTACCGGAAGCATTTTTCTTTTCAAAGCGGGACAGGACCTCCAGTGCAAGGCACTGAAAGGGAAGTATCAGCTCGTCGCAGCCGCGGGTACACTCCCCGCAGGATACGGGACGCTCCTGGGAAGCAAGCCATTCCGTGTCAAAGTACAGAACCGCTTCATCCATGTGTCCGAACGTAGCCTCTGTACTGAAAATAATGGTTCGGGACGATATGGGAGATGCCCGGTGCCATTCAACCAGGGAAATGCCGGAAGCCTCGGTAATCAGCATGTTCCTTTCAGTTTCGGAGGAAGCACCATCTTCTTCTTCTCCTTTCCGCTCACTTTCCGGGGTCGTAATCGATATGCTTCTGCCGGACAGCGCCATGCCGTCTGCAAACTTGCTTCCGGCGGGCATCTCTTTCCCGGCAACAAGGACTGTCTTCGCCATATTCCCAGTATAGCATATAATAACGGACTTTGCAAAGTCGGCCCGTATCGCTATACTAGACTTCTATGAAAATCTGGATAAAATACTTCATCGGTATCCTTTTAGGCATTGCATTTGCAATGGTTCTTCCCAATACTTCCAGTGGAACGGGGGATATCCTGAACTTCATCGTGGAGATGGTCATCCGCTTCGGCCGCTATCCTCTCGTAATCCTCCTCTTCTTTTCAATTTCGACCGCATGCTACAAACTGAGGGATGAAAAACTCATGCTGAAGACCGGCTTCTGGACCTTCGGCATCATTGTATTCTCCTCTGCCCTGCTTGTCTGCATTGCCCTTGTTGCAGCTACCATCATAAAGCTTCCCCGCATTCCGATGACGATTGAAAGTGCCAGTGCGGTTCCCGCCATAGATTTTCAGGGAATCCTGCGGCAGCTCTTCCCCTACACGGGCATTCAGTCGCTGCTGAATGACAGCTACCTCCTTCCCTGTTTCATCTTTGCCGGGCTTGTCGGTTCCGGTGCAAACGATGACAAGCATGCTGCTGCTCCGGCAGTCGCCGTATTCAATTCCATCGCACGGGTTGCCTACATTGTCATGAGTTTCTTTACCGAAATTCTCGCCGTCGGAATGATAGCCCTCGCCTGTCATTGGGTAATCGGCTTCATCGCCCTCCAGAAAACAGGACTCTACATGCACCTGTTCCTGCTTCTGCTCCTGCTTTTTGTCCTGACGGCCTTCGTGCTGTATCCCCTGCTGATCCGTTTCCTCTGCGGAGAGCGGCATCCCTACCGGGTTATCTATGCGTCCATCGCTCCCATTCTGGTAGCCTTCGTTTCCGGTGATGCAAACCTGACGCTTCCGCTCTTAATCCGGCACGGCAATGAGAGTCTGGGCATCCGGCACCGGGTCAACGGCGTAACCTATCCGCTCTTTTCCATTTTTGCCCGGGGCGGGGCTGCCCTTGTGACCGCAGTCTGCTTCATCGTCATCCTCCGCTCCTATTCAATGCTTGAGATAAAGATGGCGACGATTATCTGGATAGGATTCTATTCATTTGCCTTTTCATTCTTTCTGGGAGAATACCCGGTCGGCGGAACTTTCCTCCTGCTGACGATCCTCTGCATAAAACACGGCGGCGGTTACGAAGCCGGATACCTGCTGCTCCGCGAGGCAGCCCCTGTTCTGGGCTGTTTTGCCGCGGCGTTTGATGCGCTGACGGCAATGACCGGCAGCTACATTGTGGGTGCGAAGACCGGCAGCATTGAGCGGCAGGATCTGAAGAAATTCATTTGACGCTATGGGCAAGCGTATCTGAAACAACGCAGTGTCCGTCGGAGTATATGAACAGAAAAGAAGCCTTCGGAAACGTCTGGCTGAAGGCTTCTGCCCCCATCAGGAAGGCAGAGGTGCTCATTGCATCGGCTTCCATCGACGACGGCGAAACGATAGTCACTGACGCGACAGCGTTTTCACAGGGATATCCCGTCTTGGGGTCAATAATATGGTGGTATCTTCGGCCTGCACTGACAAAGTACCGCTCATAATTGCCGCTCGTTACGACAGACAGATTACCCGGCAGAGACAGCACGGAGGCAACCGTTGTACCGCCGTCAGCGGGATTCTTGATGCCGACGTTCCAGGCGCTTCCGTCCGCCTTCATGCCGAACACGTAAATATTCCCGCCAAGGTCAATGACAGCCCGCTTCACTTTCCGGGTTTGCAGAATCCGTACGATTTCATCAGCGGCATAGCCTTTCGCAATACCGCCCAAATCCAGAGCCATACCCTCTTTTTCAAGGAAAACGGAGCTGTCCGTTTCATCAAGGGAAAGTTTTCTCCAGTCTACAAGGGAAAGTACAGCAGCTATCTCATCCTGCGAGGGAACCCTCGGGTGGTCGGTACAGATTCCCCACAGGGCAACGAGGGGGCCGATTGTCGGATCGAATGCCCCACCCGTCCGTTCCGCAAAATCAAGGGCCGAGCGGATAACGAAAAAAACGTCCGCTTCCACACGAATGCGTTCCTTACCGGCAGCCCGGTTTATGCGGGATAGGGAAGAATGCTCCTTATTTGTGCTGAATGAAGCGTCAATCTCTTCCAGACGGGCTGCAATCTCGCCGTACAGTTTCTCTGTGCCGTCTTCAAAAGCGTTGACAGAACAGACGGTTCCCAGGGAGTTCCACTGTCCAGCCTGCCCCGAAGCACTGCGGGTACAAGCTGACAAAAGGAGAACAAGAGGGAGAAGTACCGCATATACTCGCCGGACGAACTTCAATTACCGTTCCCCTACAGCGAAGAAAGCAGCTGCTTTACTTCTGCGCTCTTGTACGAGGGGTTCTTCTGCTGCAGGTACAGCAGGTAATCCTTAGCGGCAGCCGTATCCTTGAGCGTAATGCAGACCTTGGCAAGCTCGTAATAGGCATCCCAGTTGTTCCTGTCGGCGGCAATCACATCCTCGTAGCTTGCCTTTGCGCTGTCATACTTGCCCGCAGAAGCGTATGCCTTTGCGAGATTTTCGCGGACCGTATTATCCTTCGGGTTTATTTTGAGCGCAGCCTGATAGTATTTGACCGCATTGTCATAGTCCGCCTTCTGCCGGTAGGCATTTCCCAAGTTATTGCTGACCTCGAAGTTGCTGCTTTCCAGGGAATTTGCCTTTTGCAGGAAGGTCAGCGCGGAATCGGCATCTCCTGTCTCAAGGCAGAGGACGCCAAGGTTCGTCAGGGCCTTCACGTTCTTCGGATCAAGCGCCAGCACATCCTTGTACAGGGAAAGCGCCTTGGTCTTGTCCTTTGTTTCCTCACACATCAAGGCATAGTTATAGATTATATTCGCCTGCACCTGTTGGACGGCATTCTCCCTGTTATCATAGGCCTGTTTTGCATACGAAAGTGCACTCTCCTTTTTGCCCTGCGCGAACATGACTGTAGACAGGTTATAGTAGGTCAGCGGATCCTTCTTGTTCGGATCCATGTAGGCGATTGCCTTCTTGAAGCTTTCCTCTGCAGCCGTGTAATTCCCTGCAGACGAATAGGCAGAGCCAAGCTCCTGATAGTTCTGGGAAGATGACGGATTGATGCGGATTGCCTGCTTGAACAGGTCAACGGCACCGTTGTAATCGCCCTGGCGCACGAGGATGCGGGCTGCGGCAAGGTAGGCACGTTCATACCCGGAATCAATCTGGAATGCCCGCCGGTAGGCGGTCAGCGCCTGCTGGGTACGTCCCAGCCGCTCGTTTACGAATCCCAGGTTGTACTGGGCAGGGGCGAAGGACGCATTATACTTGATGGCAGACGAGAAAGATGAACTGGCGGCCTCATACTTTTTCTGCTGCGCCTGCGCCCGGCCCAGCTGGTAATAGTAGGTAGGATTCGTCGTATCGGCAGCGATGGCCTTTTTAAGCTCTGCCTCGGCTCCTGCCCAATTCTTCGCATCAAAGGCATTCATCGCCTTTATGTAGTGAGCCTGGGGATTTGCAGCGTCCTTCGCCAGCGCGGAATCCGCATAGCCGACCGCCTGCTGCATCAGCTTCTTTTTCTGTGCGGGATCGGTCGTATTCTGAGAAGCGTCATACATTGCGATTCCCATCTCGCCCATCTTGTCCGCAAAGAATTTCTTGTCATTCTGCGGAAGGATCGACTGGGCCTTCGCAAAGGACTTCAGGGCATCATCAATGTCACCGGAGTTCAGGGCGGCCTTGCCCTTTCCGATTTCCTCGTTTACTTCCTTTATCAGTTTGGCGGCTGCGGCGCTTTCGGCAGCTTTCCGGGCTTCTTCTTCCTGCCGTTTTTTCTCTTCTGCTGCCCGCTGTTTCGCTTCCGCCGCCTGCCGCTGCTTCTCCTCGGCTTCTGCCGCCCTCCGCGCTTCCTCGGCTTCCTTCTGGGCCTGGACAAGGTCATTCATTGCCTGCACATTCTTACGGTTTTCTTCGGTCTGTTTTGCCAGCTGATCTTTCAGGGCCTGCGTACTCTTTGCATTCTCCGCATTCTGCCGGGCAAGTTCATCCCGGAGTGCCTGATTGCTCTTTTCGCTTGCTTCGGTCTGCCGGGCAAGCTCGTCCTTGAGCGCCTGAGAGTTTTTTGCGTTTGCTTCGGTCTGTTTCGCAAGTTCCCCGCGGAGGGCTTCGATGGTTGCCTGCATAGCGTCCGCAAGGGCACTTGAACTGTCGGCTCCATTGGCACCAGCCATACCTGCGGTACCGGCAGGCGTGACGCCCGGTTCATTGGCGGCATGGAAGGTCCCGTCGGCATCATAGTAGCCGACAGTCCCGTTCGGGCCGACCGCCGCAGGGTGGTAGTTCCCCTGAGCGTCATAGAAGCCGCCTGCACCTGCAGTTCCCGCCATACCTGTTATACCGGCCATACCTGCGTTTCCGGCAGGCGTGACGCCCGGCTCATTGGCGGCGTGGAAGGTTCCGTCGGCATCATAGTAGCCGACGGTCCCGTTCGGGCCGACCGCCGCAGGGTGGTAGTTCCCCTGAGCGTCGTAGAAGCCGCCGGCGCCGGCGATGCCTGCCATTCCATTGGCACCAGCCATACCTGCGGTACCGGCAGGCGTGACGCCCGGCTCATTGGCGGCATGGAAGGTTCCGTCGGCATCATAGTAGCCGACGGCCCCGTTCGGGCCGACTGCCGCAGGATGGTAGTTCCCCTGTGCGTCGTAGAAGCCGCCCGCGGCGGTCTTCCGCAGCGTCGTCACCTGATCAAAGAGGGAGGAGACGCTGGCATCATTCGGATCAGCTATCAGCAGGTCGTTCAAAAGGGAGAGTGCCTGATCATAGAGTCCTGCGTCGATGTAGCGCTGGATAAGGGAAAGCGTATTGAGCTTCTTCCGGGCAAGTTCCTGCGGACTGAGTTTTGCGTTCGAAGAAGCATTCCCGGAAGCGGACAGCTTCTTGACGAGGAAGGTCCCTGCAGCTCCGCCGCCCAGCCCCAGCAGCAGGGCAAACAGGATGAAGAGCCATACGAGGAATTTCTTTTTCTTTTCTTTTTCTGCGTCTTCAGCGTCCGTTTCATTCCCGGAGCCTGCGGCAGGCTCCGGCGCAACGTCCGTGGTTACGCCCGGGACAACGTCCGGGGCTACGCCCGTGGTTCCGCTCCCGCCGCCTGTGCCAGCCGACAGGCTTGCCAGCCATTCACGGGCGGACTGGCTTGAAGAGCTCGCAGATGGCGCTGCCGTGACTGGCTGTACCGGTTCAGGATCTGGCAGCGGGGCAGCCGTTCCGCTTGTCGCCGCAGGTTCTGGATCGGGCTGTAAGTCGTATGCGGAAGGTAAATCGGCAGCAGACGGGAGTTCTGAGGCAGGAGCAAGCTCTGATGCGGAGGGGAGGTCCGCAGCTGAAGGCAAATCTGCCGCGGACGGCAGCTCCTCCTGGTGCTTTTCTTCTGCGAGGCGGGCAAACTGCATGAGGTACGACTCCCCTGCTGCTTCGGTTTTTGCAGCAGCGGCCCGTGACGGAGCGGTTCGGGCGGCGGATACGCTTGCTCCTGCCGCCGTACTGCGGCTTGCGGTCGAAGCCCGGACAGGCTTTTTGGCGGTTTCCTCAGTTTTCACCGTCCGTGCGGTTCTGACCGGGGCTGTCCTGGCAGCCGGCGTTTTTGATGTAGCTGCAGCTTTGGCAGCAGCCGGTTTTGCCGCAGAAGCTCTGGCTGCAGCTGTCTTACCCGTTCCAGTTTTTGGAGCGGCTGCCTTTCCGGCAGAAGAAAGCTTTTTCTTCGTGTCCGCTGCGCTGCTTTTTGCGGCAGAAGTCTTTTTTGCTGCCGTTTCCTTCTTTTTTTCTGTGGTTTTTTCCGCGGCCATATCCCCTCCCCCGACGGCGTTATTCCAGCTCCGACTCGTACCCGTAGTCAACCGTGCCTTCGGCACCGGCAGACATATTCTCCGACGCAGCATCCTGCAGGGAAGAAGCAACATCCTCGAGGAGCTTCTTGCGGCGGGCAGCCTCTTCCTGTTCCAGCCGTGCCCGTTCAGCAGCAACCCGCTGCTCTTCTTCTTTCTGCTTCCGCTCCTGTTCAACCCGGATTGCTTCAGCCTTTTCCTCGTTCTCAATCTGCTGTGTCAGCATGCTGATCAGGGTTTTAATTGAATTTCCCTGCGGAGTTTCCGGATCAAGGCCCAGATAGTTCACGTAGTCAGCCCTGCTGTCTTCATATTTACCCTCCTTCAGCCGCGTGTTGGCACGGTTCAGGACCGGGGCTGCATAGGAAGCGTCTGCTGCAATGGCAATCGAATACCAGTTTTCTGCGGCCGAGTAGTTTCCCATTGCGAACGCAAGGTTTCCGGCATCAAAGGCAATAATCTTCTTATTCGTGCCCGGGGCGTCCATGCCCCGTTCCAGGACGGCAAGCCCCTTCTCGTAGTCCTTCTGCTGCTGGTAGCAGAGGGCAAGATAAATGTATGCCTTGGGGTTTTCACCTGCCTCGATGGATTTTTCCAGATAGGGAATGGCATCGGAGTACTTTCCCGTCCTGAACAGCTCTTCACCGCTCGAAAAGGAAGGTGTCTGAGCATGCACGGTCCGGGCACAGAACGCCAGCAGCAGGACGATGCAGCCTGCAAAAAAACGCCTTATAGAACCATGTGCCATCATATCGCCTCCTATCATTGACATATTCTCATAAAAAAGCTAATCTTTCAACAGCTACCTTCAATAAAGCAATTCTAGTCTTTTGGGGTAACAGGCAATCTAAAACAAGGTGGACTTTACCGCGTATGGACAGCAACATAGTGACCGTGATTGCATTTGCAATAGTTATCGCAATATTAGTCATCGTATGTTTTGTCATATTGAAAACTCTCCTCGCACCTAAGAAAATCGGCAATATCCAGAAATTAATTAAGATGGGGAAAAGCCAGCAGGCACAGAAAGTGGCGAAGGCAATCCTGACAAAGGATCCGAAGGACTATGTCGCCCACTACTGGCTGGGCGAAGCCTATCTGGCCGAAAAGAAAAGCGAGCTTGCCTTCATGGAATTCAAGATTGTCGCCCAGCACATGGTGTTTGACGGGACCATTTCGGAAGTTGCTTTCAGAAAGAAACTCGCCTATCTCTATGCAAAATATAACGAAAACGACAATGCTCTGAAGGAATACCTGCTGCTGACCAAGCAGGAACCGAAGAACTATGAGAATTATCTTGAATGCGGCCGGCTCTTTGAGGAAGCAAACGACCATGCCGCTGCACTCGGGGCCTACCAGAAAGTCATCCAGCTGAACCCCCGGAATGCAAAGGCTCATGCAGCCCTTTCAAACCTCTATGTCCATACAAAGCAGTTTGCAGATGCCAGAGCGGAGATTGACACGGCCATAAAGCTCGATCCGGAGGCTCCGTCAAATTACTACTATCTTGGTAAGATATTAAAGGAAACCCATGACTACCCGGGGGCTGTCAAAGCACTTGAGCGGGGGCAGCGGGATCCCGAATTCCGCCAGCGGGCACTCATCGAAAAGGGCAGCTGTTACATGCTTGCCGGGCAGCTGGAGAGGGCAACCTCGGAATTCGAATCAGCGGTACAGAATTCAAAGAACGATGCAAGCCAGGAAACCCTGTATGCCCGCTATTTCCTTGCCGACTGCTATGAGAAAAACCGTAAGATTGACCAGGCAATCGAACAGTGGATGGAGATTTCGAAGCGGAACGGCAAATTCAGGGATGTCTCAACGAAACTGAATCAGTATAAGGATTTACAGACGAATGACAGCATGAAGGAATACCTGACGGCATCTCCCCAGGGATTTCTGGAAATCGCGAAAAAAGCGGCAAAGACAGGCTTTAACCTCGTTTCCATGAAGCTCGAAGCGACAAAATACGGCTGTCTCATGCTTGCAACCGAGGAATCAGAGGAAAGCTGGAAGAATGCACGGAAGCAGGTCTGGCTGGTACAGTTCTACCGGATCAGCAAGCCGATTGAAGAGGCTGCCGTCCAGAAAGTCGCTGACGTCCTGAAAGAAAAGAAATACTTTAAGGCGGTTATTTTCTCCTCGTCAGGCTTTGCGATCGAGGCCGTCAACTTTGCAGAAAACAGGCCGATAGTGCTTGCCGGAAAAGAGATGGTTGAAAGCATCCTGTCCCGGGCTGGAATTTAGCCGATGCGCTTCCTGTGTGTCTCTGATCAGATAGACCCCCTTATCTACTCAACGTCACTCAGGGAACGCTATGACGATGTTGATGCGGTATTCTGTGCAGGTGACCTGCCGATGGATTATGTGGATTTTATCGTTACTTCCCTCGGCAAACCGACGTATTTTGTGTTCGGCAATCATGACCTGACGGAGTTTGACTACTACAAACGCGGCGGCAGGGTGGAGCCGACCGCAGGTGCTCCGTTCGGAGACCCTACCCTGAGCCATTCCCACGGGGGAGACTACGTCAGCAACAGAGCCCTCCGGGTAAAGAATCTGTCCTTCAGGCTGCCGGACGGGCAGGAGACACCCCTGCTGATTGCGGGTGTTTCCGGTTCCATGCGCTATAATAATGGAAAAGACCAGTATACCGAAGGGGAGATGATGCGGCAGCTGCTTTTCCTGATGCCGAAACTGCTGTGGAACAAGCTGCGCTACGGCCGCTACTGCGATGTGTTCCTGACGCATGCGTCTCCCCGGCACATCCATGATAAGGAAGATGACTGCCATAAAGGTTTTGAATGCTTTAACTGGTTCATCAGGAAATTCAAGCCTGCACTCCTGCTGCACGGGCACATACATCTATATGATCTGGCAACACCTCGAACAACCGTAAGTGATATGACTACGGTTGTGAATGTCTATAGCCACATAGTCATAGATTTTAATCCTATTTTTTCAGAAAAAGGAAATTATGCCAACTCAAACATTACTATCCTCTCAGACAGATGAGGACTTCAATAAGGCACGCAACAAAGCGCTTTTCAACGAGATACAGCATCTGTTAAAACCCGATGAAGCAACCCTTATCTCCTTCTCCGATATCCGCAGGCTGCTGAAGCCAAAAAATGAGGTCTATATCGGCATGCAGATCGTTCCGGTCGAGAAGATTGTCGGGAGCGAGGGCCGCTACAAGGACTTTGACAACCACTTTTTCCCAAAGAGCCGTTTCTTAAAGAACCGCTGGGAGCATGTCGACATGGCTCACCTGCAGGACATAACGCTGCCGCCGATCAGCCTGTACGAAGTCGGCGGGCTGTATTTTGTCCGCGACGGCAACCACCGGGTTTCCGTTGCAAAGGCTCAAGGGATTGAAAATATTGATGCAGATGTCGTCAGCCTGCAGAGTGAGATTAAGTTCAAGACCGGCATCAGCAAGCAGGATATGGTGAAGCAGGTCATCACCTACGAAAAGCGGGTCTTTTATGCGGAAACTGCCTTCGGTGACATAACAGACTGCTGGACGCTGGACTTTTCGACGCCGGGGCAGTATGACCTGATCTACAACCACATACTCATCCATAAATACTATATCAATCAGGGCATTTCAGAAGAGATTCCCTTTGAAGATGCGGTGATGTCCTGGTACCGGAATGTATACCTTCCGGTCATACGGGTGCTTGACAGTCAGCACATCATCAGGCTGTTCAAGGGAAGGACGAAGAGCGACCTCTACATCTACCTGATAAAATACTGGGATGAGCTGAAGCAGAAATTCGGGAACGACTACAGCCTCGATCTGGCTGCAAAAAACTTTAAGGACGAGAACCGAAAGAATACCTTCTTCGGCAGGATACGGAATGCGATAGCCCGCCGGAACATGAAGAAGCTCCTGCAGCCGTAATTCCGGTTACGGCAGGTCAAAGGTCCCGAGGCAGTCAAGTTCAGCACCGGAGGCAATGGACTGTTCCAGACACTCCCCGACGGTGATGCTGACCAGACTGCCGCTTTCAGGGGCCAGTCCGTTCCATCCGGCCAGCGGACACTCAACGTGCAGATAGTTCCCCGTTACGGCATGGAGGACATCGGAGCGCTGGCTGCGGCTTTTTTCGACGACGGCAGGCAGCTTCCTCCCCTTCCACTGCTGTACGTAGGCTGTTTTCCCTGCGACGGCTTTCTGCATGAGCCAGGCGACGCGTTCTCCCTTTATCCGCTCTGGAATCTGATCCGGCATGGACTGTGCCGGAGTTCCCGGCCGCGGGGAAAAAGGAAAGGCATGAATCCAGGCGAAGGAGGAGCGTTCGCAGAGCTGTTTCGTTGCTTCAAACTCTGCCTCCCCTTCCCCCGGAAAGCCAGCGATAAGGTCACAGGAAATGAACGGGTTCTCTTTGATGTCCCGAAGCCTCTGGATGGCAAGCTCTACGTGCGAAAGGGCATGCGGCCGCCGCATTGCCTTTAGTATCCGGTCGCTGCCGGACTGAATGCTCAGATGAAAAAAAGGCTGCACCCGGGGATGCGAGAGTACTTCACAGAGTTTTTCGTCAACGCTTTCAGGATAGAAGCTTGAAACCCGGAAGCGCACCCGCCCTGTTTCCGCAAGGAGGCTCTGCAGCAGGACGGCAAAGCCTCCTGCCCCGCCCTGTCCGCCGGTTTCCCGCCACTGGCTCAGATTCACCCCCGTCAGGACAATCTCGTTGATTCCGGATGCCTCCAGATTCCGGGCCCGGCGGACGGCCTCATCAAGCGGCAGGGAAACAGAGGAACCCCGTGCCAGATGGATGCGGCAGTAGGAACACTCGCAGTTGCAGCCGTCCTGCACTTTGAGGGACGCCCTGCTGTGCTTTTCAAAGACATTCGTGTAGAGCGTAAATGCGTTGATGGGCATGCGTTTCGACCTGCCCGGGCTGCCGTCGGGAACTGCCCGGGCGAGCGCCTGCTGTATAAAGGATTCCAGGCGCTCATGGGTAAAGCAACCCGTCTGCAGGCAGAGCTCACCGCCTTCTTTCATCGCCTGAGGCAGCAGGGAGAGGATATACTTGCGTGTACCGGGAATAATCGCAATCCGCCCTGGTGCTATTGACCGGATTGCAGCTGCATCCATGTCGGCATAACAGCCCGTCACGATGACAAGGGCTGCCGGAAACGTATCCAGCATGAGCCGTATTATCCGCCGGGCTTTCTGCTCGGCTTTGCCTGTTACCGTGCAGGTATTTATGACGGCAAGAACCGTTTCTTCTGATACAGGAGACGCAGATGTTACAATCTCCATGTCTATGGGAAAACCTGCCCTGGAAAAGAAACGGGCCGCCCCTTCTGTCTCATCGTGGTTGAGACGGCAGCCCAGTGTTTCAAAGTGAATCCGCCCGGGCACAGGAACTACAGATGCTTCTGGCACCGTTCCTTTCCACTCTTCGCATCGCTCTGGTTTGCATTCAGGGCGAGCGCCTTGTCGTATGCCTCGATTGCGGAAGCATACTCTTTACACATCTCGCGGGCATATCCGAGGCGGGTCCAGTAGTCCGCCCGGTCAGGCCTGTTCTTCACGGCTGTCGTCAGGGCGATGTCGGCATGCTGAAACTTGGACTGCTTGATATAGATTTCGCCCATGTAATAATAGGAAAGCACATAGTCACCGTCGCTCTCCCGGGCACTCGATACGTAGCGCTGGAAGTACGAAAGGGCGGAATCGTTTTTTCCGAGGTAGTATTCGGCTTCTCCCAGAGCCTCAATGATCCTGATGTCATAGGCATTTTCTTTCCTTGCCTGCAGGCCCCGCTCCTTTGCCTGCAGGTAGCGCTTCTGGCGGAGTAATGACCAGATGAGGACGCTGTAGGCATCCATGTTTGACGGATCAGCCTTGATTTCCTGCTCACAGATTGTGATTGCCGCATCATACTGCCGTTCCCGGTACAGCTGAAGGGCATCTTTCTTTACCGCCGTCTGGGCACAGAGAGACCACGAAAGTCCCGCTATCAGCAGCAGCGCCCATTTTTTCTGCGGTTTACCGCCTGTTTTATTCATCGTATCAGTTCCTTCTTACCCGCAGCTAGAGGCTTGTTGTTCCGAAAGATTCTGGAACCGCTTCATCTGGTGCAGCAGCCGGGGTGCTGTCTTCCAGCATCGTACATTTTCCTGAAAAAGAAGCACCGTTTTCAAGGACGACCTTACGGGCTGAAATATCACCCTTGACAAAACCGGTCGAAGTAATGTAAATCAGCTGGGCTGCATCGATATCACCAGTTACCTTGCCGCGCACATATACCCGGTTCGAAACGATATCCGCTTCTACCACGGCTTCCGTATCAACAAGCAGATCACTGGCAGACTTTATGTGGCCTGAGACCCTCCCCTTTATGAAAAAGGGCTTGTCAAAGCTGATATTTCCCTTAAAAACAATATCCGCTGCAAGGACAGTGTCAAAATCCTCTTCATCGGTATCAAAATTATCAATTGCCCTTTCATGTATATTACTAGCCATTAGAATCAATGATAGCGTATCGCAGTCAACACGTCAATTCCTTGATGTCCGGCCTTACTATCCGGCCGCGGAAGGTATTGCCGTTTACGGAGTCAAGACTGATCGAAACGAATTGCCCGATGACAGATGCCGGTGCTTCAAAGGCAACCCGTTCATTCTGGCTTGTTTTTCCCAGCAGTTCTCCCCGGTCATTGCGGCTGACCGTATCGGCAAGGACTTTTTCGACCCGGCCGACCCGTTCTGCCATAACGGACCTTGTAATGGCAAGCTGCAGGTCTATGACCTGCTGCAGGCGGTCCTTCTTGATTTCCAGGTCAACCTGACCTTCCATTGTCGCAGCGGGCGTCCCTTCCCGGGGATTAAAATAGTACATGAATGCGCTTTCAAAGCGGACTTCCTGCATTAATGAAATGACCTGCGAAAAGTCTTCGTCCGTTTCCCCCGGGAACCCCAGCATGATGTCGGTAGACAGCTCCACGTCCGGGACGGCTTCCCGTATCCGCCCGACGAGGGACAGGTAGCGGTCGCGCGTATATTTGCGGTTCATCGCCTTTAAAATCCGGTCAGATCCGTGCTGGACGGCAATGTGCAGGCCCCGGCACAGCCGGGACTCGGATGCAATGGTTTCGATCAGTTCGTCAGAGAAATCCTTCGGGTTGCTTGATTCAAAGCGGATCCATTCTATGCTTGACCCTGTGGCCTCCAGGTGTGCGCAGAGTTCGCGGAGCAGCGCCGGGAAGTCCCTGTTTTCCGCTCCCCGATAGGAATTGACATTCTGCCCGAGGAGGGTTATCTCCTTGACTCCCCGCAGGGACAGCTGGTCCAGTTCGTCCCGGATTTCGGTAAAGGGACGGCTGACCTCCCTGCCCCGGACATAGGGGACGATGCAGTAGGAGCAGAAGTTGTTGCAGCCGTGCATTATCGGTACAAAGGTCGAGAAGGCCCCCTCTTCGTATGAAGTCGGAGCAAAGCTGTAGACGGGCTTCTCATCGGTATTTTCATACCGTGTCCCCTGCTCCACCGCCTCGATAATCTGGGGAAACTTCCACTTGGAAAAGGTTCCGATCACGTAGTCCACGGCGGGCCAGTCTTTCTGCAGTTCATGCAGGAGCCGCTGAGCCATGCAGCCCATGACGACCAGTGTCAGCGGTACGGCGCCATGCTCTGCGACATATCCGGCGGCGGTCTCCAGATTGCGGGATTTTGCTCCCGGTTCACAGGCACGGAGCTTCTTGAGGCCGGTAAAGAAGCCGAGGCGCCCGTAGATCCGTTCTTCTGCGCTTGCCCGGACGGAACAGGTATTGATGATGACCATGTCGGCAAGCTGCACGTCGGAAGCCCGGCTCCAGCCCCGCTTGATGAAGATCTGTTCAACCGCGGCAGATTCAGCGAGATTCATTTCACATCCGTACGTTTCAAAGAAATAGGTCACTGGCGGCCTCCATCCGGGAGACGGCTGAATTCCGTATAGGCAGTGGCATTATGGTTGTGGATGCTCTCAAAGTTCCTGCATTCGACCGAAAACCATGAAAAACTCCGTTCGCACTGCTTGAAGTCCCGCAGTGCTATATAGACTTCACGGACGACATCTTCAACGAAGCAGGGATTGTCATAGGCGTGTTCGGTCACATATTTTTCGTCCGGGCGCTTCAGGACGCTGTACAGGCCGGAGGACGCCGCTCCCTCAATTGCCCGTATGACGTCTTCCATCCAGAACAGGCTCTTGCTTTCTATCTTTACGGACACAATGCCCCGCTGGTTATGCGCCCCCCGGTCGCTGATTGCCTTTGAACAGGGGCAGACTGTCGTAACGGGGACGGAGACCGAAACGAAGAACTTGCTGCCGCCTTCAAAAACTTCCCCCTCATAGCCGCACTGGTAGCTCATGATGCCCTTTTCCCCGGAAACGGGGGCTGCCTTTTCAAGGAAAAAAGGAAAGCTGATTGAACCGAACGAACGTTCCGCTTCCAGAGAGACCCTGATTTCTTCAAGCATGGCAAGGAATTGCCGCATACCGAGATCCTCATGGTGCCGGTGAAAAATCTCGATGAAGCGGGACATGTGCGTTCCCTTAAAATGCTGGGGCAGGTTGACGTACAGGTTTACCCGGGCCGTCGTCATCTGCGTTCCCCGTTCCTTGTCGAGGACCTTCACCGGATAGGTCAAGTCGCTTATGCCGACCTTTTTGAGGGGAACTTCCCGTGTATCGCGGGTATTCTGAATGTCTATCATAGACCGTTCTGTCTCCTTGCGGCCTCGAGCGTATTGTATATCAGCATTGCAATCGTCATCGGTCCGACACCGCCGGGAACGGGAGTTATGAAAGCGGCAACTTCACTGACGGCTTCCGTGTCCACGTCACCGACAAGGCGGAACCCGGACTTCTTTGAGCTGTCGGGAATCCTGTTTACGCCGACATCGATGACCGTTGCGCCGGGCTTTACCATGTCCTTCGTAACCGTATTGGCAGAGCCGGATGCAACGACGAGGATATCGGCCTGCCGGGTAAACTCCTCAAGATTTCGCGTTCCCCGGTGGCAGACCGTAACCGTTGCATTGTATTCCTTCCGCAGCAGCAGCAGGGCAAGCGGTTTTCCGACGATGGCACTGCGGCCGACGATGACGACATTCGCGCCGGCAGTCTGTATGCCGGCTTCTTTCAGGAGAACGCAGATGCCGTGCGGCGTACAGGGCAGAAAGCCCTCGGTCCCGTTAAACAGGTGGCCGACATTGGCCGAATGGAAGCCGTCGACGTCTTTTTCCGGTGCAATGGCCTCCGTTACCTTGAGCGGATTGATATGGGGCGGCAGCGGCAGCTGGACAAGAATTCCGTGGACGGACCGGTCCGCATTCAGTTGCCGGATCAGGGCAAGCAGTTCCTCCTCGCCCGTATCGGCCTTCAGCAGGACGCTCCGGTCCTCCATGCCGGCGGCGGCAAGGGCCTTCCGCTTGCCCGTCACGTAACTGACGCTCGCAGGGTCGTCTCCGACCAGAATCACCGCGAGACAGGGAGTTATGCCCTCTTTCTTGAGCGACGCAACGGCAGCGGCAACACCCGCTTTTACCTTCTCTGCAACTTCTTTTCCGTTTATAACGACAGCAGCCATTTTGTAACCTTCCCGTATGCACAGCGCTTTTATAAGGGATGGGAGCGGATGTCCGACTCCCGTTCGCTGTATAAAAGCCTATAAATTTCTGTTACACAGAGCGCCGACAGAAGGTCGTTTTCTCAATCTTATTGAAATGACCTCCAGAAAACGCTATGATATCTTCCAGTGTAGCTATGGGAACTATACACGATTTTGCTTTAAAATGCTATATGAGGGACTATGAAACGTGTTTTTCTGTGTATACTATGCCTGACAGCTCTGGCAGCCTTTCAGTCATTCGCAAAGGGGAATAAATCTCTCTACGGCTCCTATGAAAACTATCATGACCGCTACGGCAATTATGTGGAACCCTACGCCTATGACGGATATGATGACTACGATGATTATGATGATTACGACAGTTATGACGGCGATGATGATTACGACGATTACGATGACTATGACAGCTATGACGATGACAGTGACTATCCTGATGACGGCGGCGAAGACGACTACTACGATGAAGACCAGCAGACGCATGAGAAGAAGAAGCAGGTTTCCTATGTCTACAATACAACCCGGGCCGGTGACCAGCAGCTCAAGATAACGATAGGCCTCGGCGTACCGACGAATTTCGGGAATCCCCTGCCGGGGCAGGACGGAAAGATGAAATTCGGCGGTTACGGAACCTTCGGCTATCATCTGTTCCTGACGGACTGGTTTGCCGTCGGTGCCGACATCGGATTCGGCTTCAATCCCACGATAGCGGGCCATACCTTTAACCACGTACCGACCGTCGCAACCGCAACCCTGCAGCCGTCCATCGGAAACTTTGAGTTCCCGATTACCGTCGGTGTCGGTGCTGCCTGGGAAACCTATAACGGCGAAACCTACTGGCCCGGCCTTGTCCTGCTCGGCGAAGTCGGAGCCAGGTATAAAATCTCCCAGAGCTGGGGAGTCGGACTGGATGCCTCGTACAAGCTGATGCCCCAATTCGCCAGGAACTGGGGAACCGGCGATGAAACGATTTTCGGAAGCTTTGTCACTGTTTCGGCATGTGCAAATTATTACTTCTAACTTTGACTACCTTTGAGGAAATGATGACTACGATGAATTTGAGGAAACCATACAAACCCTTCCGCATGCTGCTGCTTTTACTCGCAGGAATCACTTTTTTCAGCTGTCACGACAGTATCTATGAGGATATAAACAAGGAATCCTCGATTGGAGAAGACCGGATTAAGGGAGGAGCAACCAGCTTTGTCAAGTTCAACGGCTGTATCTACGTTGCTCCGACGAATGAGGGCGTCATCTACCGGAAACCCGAAGTAAACTGCTACAGCAGAGGTGGCTGGGAAGCCGTCAGCTGCCCGAACACCCCGATATTCCTCGCCGAAGAGGGCGGAATCCTCTATATGCTCACGACGATCTTTCAGGACGGCTCGGGAGACTTTGAGGGCATTAATCTGCCGAACGGCTTTTACGAATACATATCTTCGACCGGCAATTCTGACAGCTGGTTCTTCAGGGCAAGCTATGTCTATGATAAGGAAGGAACCCACATCCCTTCACGCTATAAAAACCAGCATACGAAAGTGAGGCCCAACGGTTCGAGTTCCGCCTATTCGATCGATACGAATTCGAATGTCCTGTATTGGGGAAATACGGCAATTCTGCTTGCCGACCAGAACGATGTCCAGGTCGGCAGCTGGTGGTGTCTGGCAGGTACGAGCGACCAGCTCATCATGGGAACCAGCACCGGTCTCTACCACATGCAGATCGGATCTACCGACATAAACGATGACGTTGCCCCCAATACGCTCAGTACGGCAAAGTCTATCTTCGGCGGCATGACCATTCTTGCCCTCTATGTTGCAGGAACGACGAGGGATTCCACCGGTGCCTGGAGTTGTTCAGGCCAGCCGGAAATCAACTCCGTCATCTATGCGTTCGCAACCGGCCCCGGTTCTGCCTATGCTGCGCAGAACGGCCTCTATTCCTATATTCCGGGACTCGGGTGGGACAGCGAATACTGACATAAACGATGCAGGACGACACTTCCCTTTTTGACAGCACGGCAGCAACGCACGAACCGCTTGCTGCCCGCATGAGGCCCAGGAATCTCGATGAATACATCGGGCAGGCCCATATCGTCGGCAGGGGAAGGCTCCTCCGGCGTGCCATCGCTGCAGATCAGCTCAGTTCCGTCATCTTCTATGGCCCGCCCGGTTCAGGAAAAACAACGCTCGCCCGCGTCATTGCCGGACACACAAAGTCTTCCTTCATCAGCCTCAATGCGGTTTTAACCGGCGTTGCGGACATCAGGAAGGCAATAGCAGATGCCGAACAGCAGCGGAAGCTCTACAATAAGAAAACCATCCTTTTCGTCGATGAAGTACACCGCTGGAACCGGAGCCAGCAGGATGCCCTCCTCCCCTGGGTGGAAAACGGCACGATTATCCTCATCGGCGCAACAACCGAAAACCCCTTTTTTGAAGTCAACAAGGCGCTCGTGAGCCGGAGCCGGGTCTTTCAGCTCAAGGCCCTCACGGACGACGACCTGCTGGCGGTCGCCCGGCAGGCGCTTGCAGACACGGAGCGCGGCTACGGCCACTGGAAGGTCAGTTTTGAAGACGGTGCGCTTGAGCACCTGGTGCAGACTGCCTCAGGCGATGCCCGCTCCCTGCTGAACGCACTGGAACTTGCCGTCGAAACGACGCCCGACAGCTGGAACCCGCAGGCAACTCCGCCCCAGCCCTCCTGGGGCAGCAGCATATACATCAGCAGGGAAACCGCAGAAGAGTCCATCCAGAAAAAGGTCGTCCTGTACGACAAGGACGGGGACTACCACTACGACATCATCTCGGCATTCATCAAGAGCCTCAGGGGGCGGGATCCGGATGCCGCCTGCTACTGGCTTGCCCGCATGGTACGGGCAGGAGAAGACCCCGACTTCATCTTCCGCCGCATGCTGATAAGCGCCTGTGAGGACACGGGGCTTGCCGATCCCCAGGCCGTGACGGTGGTTTCATCCTGCGCGGCGGCCTTTGACCGGGTCGGCATGCCGGAAGGCCGCTATTTTCTTGCTCATGCAGCCCTCTATCTGGCAACAGCGCCAAAGTCAAACAGTTCCATGGCCTTTTTTGATGCCCTTGCTGCCGTGGAAAAGGAAGATGCCGACGTGCCCAACCACCTGCGCGACGCAAACCGCGACGCAGAAGGCTTCGGGCACGGAGCTGGCTACCTCTACCCCCATGCCTACCGGGACCATTGGGTTGCCCAGCAGTACCTGCCGGACAGCCTTGTCGGCAGGGTATTCTATACGCCGACCACACAGGGCTACGAGGCGCACATTCGTGAGGATGTGCTGTCCCGCAGGGAGCTGCAGATCAGTTCCCTCCTTGAAAAAAAGACCGGCCTTGAAAGCGGAGAAAACGTCTGGTGGGGCGAAAGCGGCAATCCCCATCCCTTTGTTGCCGGGGAGGAAAACCTGACCTTCAGCCCGGAAGACAGGAAAAAAGAAAGTGCACTCGAGCGGGCAGACCGGGCGTGGCGGAACCGGCTTGAGACGAACAGGGCAGAAACCCTGCTGCCCCTGCGCAATGCCATGCTTGCGGCGGCAGCCCTCCTCCGCCACCACCGGAGCCTTGTCTGGGCAGCCGATGACGCCCTGCTGCTCTTTGAACTGCTCAGGAAATCGCCCGAAGGCTGTGTCTGTGGGGTCTGCCGGAACCAGGACGGCCGGGCACTGCTTGAGCAGTATGCGCGCAGCCTCGGAACGCTGGACCGGCCGCAGCTCACGACGATGATAGCGGGGGAAAAAGCCTTTTCTCCCCGGCCGTTCATGCAGACACTCAAGGCCTTTACGGACGTCTGTTTTGACAGGGCCTTTTTCCGCGATGTCATCGGCAGTGCGGACGACATAGACGCATGGGCCGCCTCCCTGCTGGCGGCATTCAGGGGACTGGAAAAGGACGGACGGGACTTCGCAAGCGCTGATGACGGGGATGCCCTCCATAAAGATATGCCGCCTGTTTTTGACCGGGACGCAGTTGCAGTCATCTCGCAGCGGATTCCCTGCCATACCCAGCGGCTTGCGGCATTGATCGCAGACAACCTGCAGGACGAACTGCAGGCCCTGGATGCCGGGCAGCATGCAGACCTTGCCGCCGCCCTTAGGGTCATGCAGAAAGCCGAAGATGCGTTCTTTACCGATCCGGCAAATCCCCTTTTCTCTTGGGATGCCGGAACCGTTACCGAACGCTTTCAGGCACAGGGGCTTGCCGTAACGGCATCCGTCATGCCCCTCACGGAAAAGCGGAGCATATCGGAACAGCAGCTGGCGCGCTGGTTCGGGGAAAACTCGCTGTATGCAGGGAAACTCCGCGAAGCAGTCGGGAACGAAGCACTTACTGCCCTCATCGAGCTTCTCAAAAAGGGAGCGCAGAAAAAAAGCTTTGTCTGGCACAGTGAAAACGCAATTTTCACTTGTCGCTTGCCGCAAACTGATATAAAATAGGCTACATATTCAATTTTGTAGGAGCAAAAAGCATGAACTTCATCTTTTTAGGACCACCCGGAGCGGGAAAAGGAACCCTGGCCGTGGACGTAGCAACAGAGTATGGCATTCCGCAGATTTCAACGGGAGACATATTCCGCGAGAACATCAAGAACGAAACGGAATTAGGCAAGAAGGTGAAAAGCATCACCGCATCCGGCGGACTGGTCAGCGATGATATCGTGATTGCCCTCGTTGAGGACCGGCTCAAGAAGGACGACTGCAAGAACGGTTTCATCCTCGACGGCTTCCCTCGTACGATTCCCCAGGCAGAGGCCTTTGAAAAAATATGCCCGGATGTCAAGGTCGTCAACTTTGAGGTAGACAACGAGCTCATCATTGCCCGCCTGTCAAACCGCAGGGTCTGCAAGTCCTGCGGCGCAAACTACAATGCAAAATTCCGCCCGCCGAAAGTTGAAGGCAAGTGCGACAAGTGCGGCGGCGAGCTCTTTACCCGCGACGATGACAAGCTTGAGGCAATTACCCACCGGCTTGACGTCTACCGCCAGCAGACGGAACCGCTGATCGGCTTCTACAAGAAGCTCGGCAAAATCACGGACATTGAATCCGGCCGCGACAGCAAGGAAGTATTCGTAGACTTCAAGAAGATTTTCCCCAAATAAGCTGCAGCCGCTGAATCAGTCTTTTCCGTACTATCCTGAGGGCAGTGAAAACCGCCAGCAGCAGGATAAGGGGAAAGATGAGGCATACGGCTGCTGCCGCCGTAAGACTATAGGCCTGCCCGTCAGATGAATGCCGGGCGGGCTTTTTTAATTTCAGCAGCTCTCCCTGCCCCATAAGGCGGAGGAGGCTGTCGGACAGCAGCTCAAGTCCCCGTGTGTCCACGGTTCCCGACGGACCGGAAGCATACGCCATCATCCGGGACGACAGGGCATACTGGTCTCCCAGGACATAAAAGGCGGGCTTTCCGCCTCTGACCGCACGCACGGCGCAGGGAACGCTCCCCTGCCCTGCTCCCGGCAGGGCTTTCTGCGGGACGGCAAAGGGATTCGTGACGAGCTCGCCGCCGTCTGCCCCATGCTGCCAGGATCCGCCGTCAGTCTGCACAAGCCCTTCCAGCTGCAGGCCTTCGATTTCCGCCAGTTCCCCGTCAAGTGCCAGCGCACAGGGCCAGCACAGCAGCAGGCCTTTTGCAGCCTCCTCCTGCGGGGCAATGACCGGCCAGAGGGGGTAGGCAAGCTGCTCTGCAAGCGAAGCATCGCGCTCCCCCTGCAGGCTCAGCAGAAAGCAGGATGGGGAAGCGGTCATGCCGTCCCTGAAGCAGATGCCGTATTTCAGCAGCAGGCCGGTCAGATTATCAGAGCCGTACTGGGCTGACCAATCCCCGTCAAGGTCTACCGTATAGGGCGTGGTCGCAATGAAGGCTTTTCCCCCGCCGTCAATATACGAGATGAGCGCCTGTGCCTGCGGAAATGACAGGTCTGACGAGCCGATAAGCACAAGGCATTCGTCCTGTGCGGCAGCAGCAAGCTTTTCGGCAGACAGGAACGACCGGTCTTCTTCTGCCACCGAAAAGCCCTGCAGGGAAAGCCAGGGGGCAAGATAGGGATAGTCATTGTCCAAGGAAAGGCCGTTCCCGACAATGATGCGGGCCTTCCGCTCCATCCCCCTGACAAGGAGCTGGATCCGGGAAGTCAGGTCGTATTCGAGCGTGTCCATGCCGAGGAGAAAGGGAATGACTTCCGTCCGGCCCTTATAGCGTATCGTAACGGCGGAATAGACCTTGAGCCGGCTTTTCCCGGCTGTCCCCTCAACCTCTATTTCCTGCGGCCGGATGCCGGCGCTTTCAAGGCGGCCTTCAAGCCCCCGGTCGGCAGGATCAATGATTTCGTAGTCCAGCCTGCGGCCCGAGTCCGCATAGACCCGTATGAAATCCTCAATGTCGCGCACCTGCGAATAGAGCCGCCGCAGGACAGCGCTCCGGTAATAGCTGATCGTGAGGGGAGCGTCCAGACCGGAAAGCAGGCTCCTGCTGACGTGACCTGCGGAAAACTTCTTTCCCTGCGTCAGGTCAAGCCGGACGTAAAAGACATTGCTGTTCAGGACAAGGAGGATGCAGGCTGCTGCTGCCAGCGCACACTGCCTGCGGAAGTCCCAGCTGCCGTTGCCCCTCCGGCGCTGTACTGCGGCGGCGCTTGCTGCGGTGAAAAAAAAGCTGCAGCACAGGTAAAAGGCCAGATCCCGGCTGTCAACAATCCCCTTGGACGCAGCATCTTCATGCCAGGAAAAGGAAAGGGCCATCAAAAAAGACGCAGCAAAACGGGGCAGGCCTGCATGCTGTGCGACCGTGTGGGCAAAGCTGAAGAAACTCAGCACGAGGGAGGAGGCCGCAAATGCCGCCCCCTTGTGGGTCAGCAGGGAAAAAAAGAACAGGCACAGGGCACTCGCTGCCGCAAGGTACAAAAGCAGCCCCGCGTAGCCCGTTGCGATGGCTGCTGCCTCCGGGCGTTCCCTTCCCGGCAGGAAAAAGGGGACCGGCAGGGTCAGCAGCAGAAAGAACGCCTCCGTGCTCAGCAGGGCAAGCAGGTCGGCAAAGGCAGCCTGCATGTCCGGCAGCGGCACCCGGAGGCGGCAGGAAGCGGGGGGCAGCAGGGAAGCGAAGGCGGGAATCAGGAAGAGCGAAATGAGGGGAAAACAGGAAAAGAGGCCGCCGGCCGAAAAAAGGCTGCCGAAAACGGAGAGAACGACGGTCAGGGCGCCGGATACCCAGAGGAAGGGGCTCATGACAAGCCGGTATACGCTGCGTTTGTACAGGGAAAGCATGGAATACCGCCATTGTAGGAGGGCTGGCCAGCCTTGTCAAGGCGTTTTCCTTGCGCTATACTTGAGGCGATGAGCAAGTTTGAAGACGATATGCAGAGCCTTGAGAGGCTTGCGGCAGACATAAAGCGGAATGACATCACGCTGGAAGAGGCCCTGAAAGACTTTGAGGAAGGCATACGGCTTTCAAAGGGGCTTGAAAAGGAACTTGATGCCATCGAAGGGAAGGTCATGAAGCTGATGAATTCCCCCTCGCTTGACGACAGCAGCGAAACGGAAGCGGCAGACGGCAGCGAAAAAGCCAGGAAAAAGAAAGCCCGGAAAGACACGGCAGAAGGCCCCGTACTGGACTTCTTTACCCCTTCCGGTGAAATAAACGGAACCAGAAACGCATAGCATGGCAGTCAGACAGCTTGACAGTGAAGTTGCCCGGAAGATTGCAGCTGGGGAAGTCATAGACCGGCCTGCTTCGATTGTCCGGGAGATGATGGACAATGCCGTCGATTCCGGTGCCTCGATGATCGACGTGGAAATTGAAAGCGGCGGCATTGAAAAAATCCGCATCCGGGACAACGGCTGCGGCATGAGTCGCGAAGACCTGCAGGCCTGCGCCCGCCCCCACGCAACAAGCAAAATCCAAAAGGAGGATGACCTCCTGAACCTGACGACCCTCGGCTTCCGAGGGGAAGCACTCTCTTCAATGGCTGCCGTCAGCCGCCTGCAGATCATGAGCGGCCAGTGGAAGCTGAACTGTTCGGTTACGGAAGACCACCTGCTGTCTCCCTGTGCCCCCGTTAAAGGTACCATCGTGCAGACGTCAGCCCTGTTTGAAAACTTCCCCGCCCGCCGGAGCTTCCTCAAGCGGCCTGCGAGCGAAGCCGTCATGTGCCGGACAACCTTCATAGAAAAAGCCCTGCCCCGGCCGGACATCGCATTCACCTTTACCGTTGACGGCGAGGAAAAACTGAACCTGCCCGTCACGGACAGCCTGACCAGACGCTTTACCGAAGCAATGGAGCTGTATGACAGCAGGGATTTGTTCTATGAAATACAGGGGTCCTCGAACGACCGGGAACACTCATGGAGCTTTACGCTTGTCATCGGCGAGCCGTCCGTATTCCGCACGACCAGAAAGGACATCTACATCTACGTGAACGGCCGGAGGATTTCGGAATATTCCCTCGTGCAGGCAATTGAATACGGCTGTACGGGCTATTTCCCCAACGGAACGCATCCCGTCGCCTGCCTCTTTGCCCGGATGAACCCCTCGCTCGTCGATTTCAACATCCACCCGGCAAAAAAAGAGGCGAAGTTCAAGGATCTTGCCCCCCTCCACCATGCGGTCTCAAGCCAGACAAAGAACTTTTTCAGGCAGTACGGGCTCAAGAACATCATCCGGCAGGCTGACGGCGATGACAGCGAAACGACTGTATCCCCATCGTTCGCACCGGCCTTCCCGGACCTGCTTGATACCGGCGGACGGGAACCGGCAGTCTCCGGCTTCGGGCCCCAGAACGAAACGACGGCAGGTCGCCTGCTGGGACCGGACCGCCTTTCTGCCTCACGGTCCGCAAGAAGCTACCGCGATGCGGGCAGGCCGGGCTGGGTTCCCTCCTCTTCCGGCGGGGACCGGGAGGCAAAGGCTTCCCCCTTCTACACGAAGGATTTCAGGCAGGGATTTGCGGCACTGTCCGAAAAGCCCTTCAAGGCAAACTATCTGGAAAGCCCCGGCGAAGCGGAAAGCGATGTCCGCTATGTCGGGAGCGCACTGGGAACCTTCATCATTGCCCAAAAGGAAGACACCCTCTATATCATCGACCAGCATGCCGCCCACGAGCGCTTTCTCTATAATAAGATAATGGAGGATGCGGGACAGCGGCAGGAACTGCTCGTTCCCTATACGGTCAGAACGGACAGCGCCGCAGACGACAACTACCTTGCGGCCCTGCAGGAAAAGCTTGCCGAAGCAGGCTTCTCCGGATGCAGGAAAGAAGAGGGTGTCTGGGAATTCACGAGCGTTCCCATCCGCTGGAAGGGAAGCGAAGAAGACTTAAAAAAAGACCTCCTGGACAGGAGGATTTCGCCGTCAGACATGATAAATGCGGTTGCGGCTTCTGCAGCCTGCCGCTCGGCAGTGATGGACGGAACGGTACTGGATTCCTCGATGGCCAGCTGGCTGTGCAAGACAGCCCTTGAGCTTCCTGATCCCCACTGCCCTCACGGACGGCCGGTGTATACGACCATAACAAGAAGCCAGCTCTTCAATCTGGTCAGACGGACCTGAGGGCTTCCTGTCAGGCCTTTATTTTTCCGCTCCCTTGCGCAGGAGGCTGTTGTCCTCGATCTTCGCGTCAGGGGCATTCTTCTTGATCGAATTGATTCCGTTCAGGCAGGAATTTACCGCCTTGTAGCCCTCGCCGACGGCAATGATGCGGCCGTTCGTCGCAATGAGGCGGAAACGGTATTCCCCGGCTTTATCCTTGTAGACCTCGTACTTCGGACGGGGAAGCTCGGTATATCCTTCCTCTGTCTGGTTTTCAACCTCGGCTCCGCAGTTCTTGACGACGCTCGCAATGCCGACCTTGCACTTCGGCTTCTGCGTATATACTTCGCTCGTCGCAATGACCTCACCGTTTGACGCCACAAGGTTGAACTTGAAGCCGTTGCTCTTAGTCCTGCTAATAACGAACTTCCCCATACTATGGAACCTCCATTGTAAAGTAAATAGTGTGCGTAAAAAGACACAGTACAGCAGTACACAAAAGGAACTGTCCTACTTTTCTCATTATAGGACAAGAAAGGAATATTTGCAAATTTTTTTTTAAGAAAAAGCACGGGAGAAAATTGCGGCCGCCCCGCAGGGCGGACTAATACTGGCCGCCCCGGCACAGACGGAGCAGGCCGGAAACCTCTTTGGCAGACAGATCGCGGAACTGCCCTTCTTCCAGCTTTCCGATGCCGACATTGCCGATGCGGATCCGTATGAGCCGCTTGATGCCGACCCCGTAGTACTCAAAAACCCGGCGGATTTCGCGGTTCTTGCCTTCTATGAGGACAACCCGCAGGCGGCGGGCATTCAGCTCTTCTGCTTCCTGTGCCCGGTAGAACACGCCGTCAACCCGGATTCCCTTCATGAAATCCTGTGCCAGATGCCGGGGCAGGGGCAGGCTGGAATCGACGATATATTCTTTTTCCATTTCCGCCGACGGATGGGAAAGCTTTGCGGCAAAATCGCCGTCATTCGTAAAGATGATGAGGCCGCAGGAAAACATGTCCAGACGGCCCACATTGTACAGGCGCTCGCTGTAGGCTTCCTTTAAAAGCGAGGCGGCAACGGGCCGCCCCTGCTCGTCGGAAAGGGAGCACACGTAGCCGGCGGGCTTGTTCAGCAGGACATAGCGCTTGTCAAGTTCCAGGTGGATTTCCCTGCCGTCAACACTGACATGGTCGGCCGGACCGACTTTTGTTCCCAGTTCCGTCACGACCGTTCCGTTCACGCTCACCCGGCCTGCAAGAATGATTGCCTCGCTCGCCCGGCGGGACGCAACGCCGCAGCGGGCCATATAGAGCTGGAGGCGTACCGCATCCTGTGCTGTCTGTTCCTGATTCTGCTGATTACCGGGCAAGTTCAAACCTCTCGCTTTCTTTCTCATCAAGCCGCGGCAGGTCCTTGATGCTCTGCAGGTGGAAGAATTGCAGGAATTCATCCGTTGTTCCGTAGAGGGTCGGCTTGCCTGGAATATCCTTATGGCCTTTTTCCGTTATGAACTTCCGGTCCAGAAGCAGGCGCATCATTGCATCGACGTTGACATGGCGGATGCTTTCTATCTCCGCACGGGTAATGGGCTGGCTGTAGGCAATGATCGAAAGGGTCTCGATGGCGCTCTTGCTCAGGCGGCCCTCATTCTTCTTGCCGTAGCGCTCCTTCACGAGGTCAAAGCATTCCTTCTTGGGCGTCAGAAGCCAGCCGCCGAGGATCTGCGAAATCTCAATCCCCGAGTCGGGGCTCTCGTATTTTTCCTTAAGGCGTTCAATGCACTCAACGACGACGTCTTCGGAAAAACGCATGATTTTCGCAAGCGACTCAACGGTCTGGGGCTCGCTTTCAAGAAAGAGGACGGTTTCAAGCAGGGCGCTCTCGCTGTCCAGATTCATCGGCGAACGGGGCTGAGCCCCGTCCTGCTCTTCTTCGGCATCGAGTTCCTCCGGAGGAAACTTCAGCTGGTCAGCGCTTTCTACAAACTTCATCTCGGCTTCTGCGTCCGGCAGCGGCTCCCGGGAGTCCTCCCCTACGCCGCCTGTTTCTTCCTGCATATCTTTATGTCTCCAAACATCCTGTTCTGGTATATGTCCGCCATCTTGAGCTTGACGGCTTCAAGAATGGCCATGAACGCGCAGATAACGTCCAGTTCGCTTCCCTTCCGCGTAATGAGGTCGGTGAACATGCACTCGCCCCGGCGTTCCAGCAGCTCATTCATCAGCGTTATCTTCTCGTTGGGGGTGATGTCCTCGCCCGTCATCAGAATCCGCTCATCCGCCGCAATGCTCGTCAGGTTCCTGAAAATCTTCTGCATGCTTTCGAGCAGGGCCCAGGTGTCCATCTTTTCCCACTGGTCCTCATCGTCTTCAAAGGGCAGCATGCGCTCTATTTTCTTGCGCTCAAAGCTCCACTCCCCCTGCTCTTCCTGTTCTTCCATGAGGGTGGAAAGCTTCTTGAACTTCTGGTATTCAATCAGCTGATCCACCAGCTCCATGCGGGGATCTTCCATGCTCTCGTCACCGAGGTCGTCGGACGGCTTTTCGGGAAGCAGGGTCCTGCTCTTTATGTAGATGAGCTTTGCCGCCCAGGCATAAAACTCGCTCAGATCCTGCAGGTCGGTTTCTACCGCATAGTCCAGATAGTCAAGGTACTGCTCGGTAATGTCGGCAATCGGAATATCGTATATGTTGATCTGCTGCTCGCGGATCAGGCTCCAGAGCAGGTCAAGGGGGCAGTCAAACTGACCGACTGTAAACTTCCGTGCAGGGCGGCTTCCCGCTGCTTCATACTGCTCATCTTCCTCAACCAATGTTCCTGCCATAGACGGCCTCCGTAAACTCGTTTCGGCCCAGAAGCAGCTCTACCCCCTGCGCTTCCAGCGAAGCCAGGGCTGCAGCATAGCGTTCCAGGTCCTCCCTCTTTACATCGGCACAAAAAGGGAGGATTTCAAGCATCGGCCGCAGGACGAACTCCCGTTCGCACAGCCGCTCATGGGGAAGGGTCAGCCGGGCGCTGTGCATGCGCTCATCCCCGAAAAGCTCTATGTCAATGTCCAGGGGCCGCGGCCCGTTGCGGAACTCCTTCCGCCGGTCCCGCCCGTGCACGGCCTCGATGTGCTGGCAGGCTGCAAGCAGTTCGTCCGGGCTGCCGTCATACCGGCCCGTTACCGCCATGTTGTAAAAGTCGTCCTGGTCGGTGACGTACATCGCCTTGCTCCGGTAGACCGAAGAAAAGAGGGCGTCCTGCATGACGCCGCACAGGGCCCGGCAGGCGGACTGCAGAAGCTCCAGCGGAGAAAGGGAATTATAGGACTTGTTGGAGCCGAGGCCCAGGACAACACGGGGCATGCCGTATAACTATAGCGGAAAAAAGCAGTCTTGTCAAAAGACAGCGGCAGGAGATTTCGCGGCAGGTTTACAAACCCCTGTATTTACACTAAAATGAGCTGATATGGAAAAAAAGACAGCGAGTTTTACGGATATCATCATTCTGGCAGGTGGAATCGGCGAGCGGCTTTGGCCCGCCTCCCGGCCCGACAGCCCCAAGCAATTCATGTCCCTGCCGGACGGCGTTTCATTCATACAGTCATCGCTGCTCCGCTCCCTTGCACTGGAGCCGGAAGGCCGGATCATCATCATTACGAAGCGGGACCTGCTCGAAAAGACGGCGGAAAGCGTCCGGGAGCTTTCTGCAAGACTTTCGGCAGCGGAACAGGAAAAGATACACACGTCCCTTCTGATACTGACAGAACCCTTTCAGCGGCACACGACTGCCGCCCTCGTCCTTGCCTCCCGGATGCTGGAGTTGCAGGACGGAAAGACACACACGCTCCTTGTGCTGACAAGCGATCACGTCATTGCCCCGACGGAAGCCTTTGTCAGCGACAGCCGCAAGGCGGCACAGGCAGCACTGCAGGACTACTTCGTCTGCTTCGCCATTCCTCCTAGCAGCCCCGACACGGGCTACGGCTACATCAAGGCGGGCGAAGCCCTTACCCCCGACGGCACGGTTGCGAAAATAGCGTCATTTCAGGAAAAACCGGACCTTGCAACGGCACAGCAGTATCTGGCAAGCGGCCGCTACGCCTGGAACAGCGGGATGTTCGCCTTTACGAGCAGCTTCTTCCTGTCCGAAGTGAAAAAGCGTGCTCCCGACGTGTCCGCCGCCTTTGACGGCCTGACGGCCCCGCCTGAGGCAGCACAGCTTCCCGGCGGCATCAGCTACATACAGGGCTGGCAGTCAATGGATGCAGTCTATGAAAAAGTGCCGTCCATTGCGGTGGACAAGTCCGTTGCCGAGCGGACGGACCGGGCTGCGGCAGTCAAGGCGACGTTCAGCTGGGACGATGTGGGCAGCTGGGATGCCTTTGAAAAATACTTCAGCAGGAACGCAGATACAACCGTGGAAGTCAATGCACGGAACAACTTCGTCTACTCCGATATCCCGGTCGCCCTCTGCGGTGTGGATGACCTGACCGTAGTCATCAAGAACGGCAGGGCCCTCGTCATGAAAAAAGGGTCTGCCGGGCTCATGCGCGACGTCGTCAAGGCAGTCAAGGAGCAGCAGAAGGGCTGACTGTTTCTTTTCTGCGGGCACGGCTTCCCGCCCTTTTCCCATCAAGATGATTCAGTTCGGCGTGCACATGAGCCAGTTGCAAAAGTCGGTCACTTTTGCACTGGCTTGCAAGAATCTCAGCGGTGCTACGCACCACTTGCGATTCTTGAGGTGAATTTTGACCAGTTTCAAAACACGGTTAGATTCAAAAGTGAAACTATGCTGGTTTTGAAAGTAAAAACCGCTCGGTTTCGGAATCAAAACTAGCCTAGTTTTGAAAGTAAAACTATACAGGTTTTAAAAGTAAAACTGGCGGGTTTTGGAAGTAAAACTGACGTTCCTAGCTGAACAGGAATGACGTTCCTAGCTGAACAGGAATGACGTTCTTAGCCGAACAAGAAAGGCGTTCTTAGCCGAATGAGAACGACGTTCTTAGCTGAATGAGAACGACGTTCTTAATCACGTAAGACTGGTACAAGAACGATAAGATGCCACTTCTCCCATTGAAGTCAGATTGACGAAAGAATCTCCTGCACAAGGGATTCAAAAAGTCGATGCATTCGGCCAGGATTTGTGATGGTTTGTGATGAACGATTGCATTGACAGGAGGGGATATCCGTGGTAGAATATACTATATTTTTATAGTAGAAAGTCGGCGAAAGAGAGAAAGAATGAAGGCGATGAGCAATAGGATTGAATGGGTAAATTCTAATATTCTATTCTATTCTATTCTATTCTATTCTATTCTATTCTATTCTATTCTATTC
>CAMJZA010000019.1 GCA_946410085.1 uncultured Treponema sp.
CGGAAGCGTCGGTATAGGAGACGTCCACGGAGTAGGTCCGTGTTTCGGAGTCGTTGAGCGGGGTAAAGCCCGCGCCGAGCATCTGGCCTGCAGTGCGGGTGAGGGTTGCCCCCGTGCCGACTTCGTTGCCGTCCGCATCCTTCCAGCTGTAGCTGAAAACTGCATCGTCGGGGGCGCCGTCAAGGTTCGTAATGCTGAAGGTGACGGACGTGCTGTCCGGGGCGGTATCGTTGTATGCGATGGCGGAAGGGCTGACCAGTACGGTCAGGCTTTCGGGCAGGGTCCAGAACTGGCGGGCGATGCTGACGCTCAGGTTGCCCCCTTCCTTCACCTGCTGGGTGTCCCTGCCGTACCAGAAGATTGTCCCGTTGGAGTCCTGCACGGACAGTTCTATCGTAACGAAACTGTTTGTCTCGACCTTGGGGACTTCAAAGCGGACGAAGCCGTCCGCATCGGCAGCCCGGGTTTCCGAAAAGCTGACGCCCCTGCCCGTGACGGTCAGCGTCACCGTGCCGCCCGTCGGGAGCCCCAGATCCTCTGCGGACATGCTGACGGTCTGGGTCTCGGGGCTGGCGGTGCCGCCGCTCTGACTGACAAGTTCAATGATTTTGCCTGCATCGCCTGCAGTAATGGCGTCCGCCAGGTCCTGTGCGGTAAAGGTTCCCGATGAACCGCCGGAAGAGCCGGAAGCGGAGCTTCCCGAACCGGAGCCACCGCCTGAGCCGCTGCTGACCGGAGTGCCGTTGGGGTTATAGACTTCGCCCCCAGAGTCCACCGACCCGCCGTTACCGGTACAGGAGGCAAAGGCCAGCGAAAATATAATCAGAGAAGAGAAGAGAAGAGAAGAGAAGAGAAGAGAAGAGAAGAGAAGAGAAGGTTTTCTTAAAATTCCCTGTCATTCTACTCCCGCTCCCGGCCCTTCCCGTTCGGGCACAAATCCGTTTCCTGTCCATAGCGCGCTACTCCTCCGGCACGTACCTGCCAGTCTTTCAGCTCAGTATAGCACAGATTGTGATTTGTGCAAGCTGTCCGTACCTGTTTTCGCGGGAGGAATCTTCCATAAAAACGTATGGAGCGGGGAAATGCCACGCCCGTTGGGCCGAAGCGTCAAGGCTATACGTTTTTATGGTATACGCATCCCGGTTCGACCCGTACGCACGGAACTGTACGACCGTACGCACGGAGCTGTACGACCGTACGCACGGAGCTGTACGACCGTACACACGGAGCTGTACGACCGTACACGCGGAGCTGTACGACCGTACACATGCGGAAACTCAGGCCCGCACGTATGCCCGTTCAAATTCCGGCAGGGAAACCGGCTGGGAGAAATAGTAGCCCTGGAACAGGTCGCAGCCGATTTCCTGCAGGAATTTCAGCTGATCTTCGTTTTCCACCCCTTCGGTAATGACCGTAATGCCCAGTTCCCGGGCCATGCTGACGATCTGCTTGATGATGATGCGGCTGCGGTCCACGTCCTTTGCCCGGTACAAAAAGAGCATGTCGATTTTGAGCACGTCAACCTTGATGTCCTTGAGCATGTTGAGCGATGAGTAGCCGGAACCGAAGTCGTCCATTTCCACCTGGAATCCCGCGGAGTGGAGGCGTTCTATGAGGACAAAGCGGCGGTCGGAATCCGTAATCATCGCGGACTCGGTTATTTCCAGCTTGAGCAGCTCGGGCGGAATATCGTATTTCTTTACTAAATCGATAAATGCCTGACACACATCGATATAGAAGAAATCCCGCGGGGAAATGTTGACGGAGATATAGAAGTCGCGGATGCCCTGGGTCTGCCACATCTGGAGGGTCCGGCAGGCTTCCTCCCAGATAAAGAGGTCTATCTTGACGATAAGCCCGTTCTTTTCAAAGGTGCTGACGAACCAGGACGGCGGTATGATGCCTTCCGTCGGATGCTTCCAGCGGACCAGGGCTTCCGCCCCGCAGATTTTCAGATTCCGGTCCGCCTGGGGCTGCAGGTACATCTCAAACTGGTGCTTTGCCAGCGCCTCGTCAAGCTCGCCGATAATCTGGTTCTCCCAGACGTGCTTCTTGCGCATGGAATCGTCGTAGCGGGCAGAAAAGACTTCGTAGCTGTCCTTGATGCTTTCGATGGCAAGGCCTGCCCGGTCAAACATCTTTACGACGTCCATGTCCGGGTTTGTAACCTCGTAGATGCCCATGTGGATGACGACCGGGAAATTGCTGGTAGGCAGCTGGGCACTCAAATCCTTTTCATACGAGAGGAATTCCTTCCTGAAATGCTCGCAGTCCTTCGTCAGGATTGCAAAACGGTCGGTTCCGATCCGGCCGCAGATGACTTTTTCCGTCGGACCGGCAGCGTCTGCATTTTCGTCCCTCGTTTCGAGGGTATGCCGGATGAGTCCCGCACAGGAAACCAGTATCTGGTCCCCGACGGCCTTGCCGAAGAGGTCATTGATGAACTTGAAGCCCTTGATGTCGGTAACGATGATGAACCAGCCGCTGCCGTTCTGCTTGAGCTTTTTGCTGATGCACTCGGAAAGGTATTCCATGTTGTACATGCCGGTCAGGCTGTCGTGCGTCGCCTTGTAGTAGGCGTCATTAAAGGAGTTCACCTCCTTCGTGCAGTCCCTTATATGGAAGAAAGAGCCTTCCGAGACCGTCCGGTGAAAGAGGGTGTGGTAGGTAAACTCAAAGTGGAATTTCTCGCCGTCCCGTATTTTTGAGCAGACCGCCGAAAAGTTGGGAGCGGACGGGTCAAAGCCCTTGTCGTCGAGCCAGTCGGCAGCCACCGTCCGGAACTCGTCCAGGCTCTTTACCTTGAAGCCGAAGGCCCGGAGCGCACTCGTATTGGCATAGATGCACTTGCCGTCGACGTCAAAGAAGATCAGCATGTCCTCGCTCGAGTCCTCGATGCGGGCAAGGATGCGGTTTATGAGGCTGTTCGGCTTGTATATCGTAACAAAGTAGAGCAGGAGCACGCAGGCGACCGCATAGCCGATGATCGAAAAATCAACGGGGCTCTTGTTGAGCACGAAGAAGGCATCCCAGATGAGGGTCACGAGGAAGCACAGGATGACCGTCAGGTAGCGGCTCCAGTAGACGGGAGGGGTCCTGACGATTTTCAGGAGCAGGGTGAGGAAAATGCCCGCCGAGATGATATATGAATAGACAATGTGGATGTGGAAGTAGAGCTTCTTTTCCGTGATGAAAAAGGGGCCTGCGCCGTTCCAGTACACTTCCGTACAGACAAAGGCAAGCCCCGACGTCGAGTTCATCAGGAACATGATGCTGTCCAGCGCCGTTACCAGCATGAGGGCGGACTGCAGGAGTACCCGGCGGTCCAGATCATTCTTCATGAACGAGGTGTATGCAAAGCAGAAGCGGAGCAGCAGTATCAGGATCCAGTTTATGCAGCCGTAAAAGACGGCGTAGGAAATGGATGCGATGCTCAGGCTGCCGGTAAAGGTTATGACGACATGGCTCAATACGGCAATGCCTGCAGCTGCCGTTACGTCAGCCAGACGCGATGAGGTCGTACCGCCGTTCTTCTTGGCGCGGAAAAATCCTATCAGGAGCAGCAAATCCACCAGCAGGAATACCGCCGCAAACAACACTTTCATAACTGCGTGTTAGTATAGCAGATTTTTCCCGTTTATGCTATAGAAAAATGCCGGAACAGCCGGGTCTTGCCCGGCAGCCCGGCTAGAGCTCGTCCAGCCCGATATGGTAAACCGACGAACAGTTGCGACAGATCAGCTCCAGCGGCTCGCCCTTCTGCCGTATGTCGGCAAGCTCCGCCTGCGGCAGGGCCCGGACGTGGCGCAGGAACAGCTCTTTTGAACAGGGACAGTCGTACACGACGCTCCGGTGCAGTGCGGCGACCGGCGAAAAGTCCCCGAACACGAGGGACAGGTAGTCTTCTGTCCCCTTCCCCTCGCTGAACCAGCTGCCGATTGCAGGCTTGCTCGTACAGCGCTCTTCCAGCCGGGCCAGCAGCTCGGCGTCAAGCCGGTCGTCCGGGGACGAATTAAGCTGGCTGCCCTGCCTTGCAACGCCGGCATAGCTGCCTCCCGTCTCGGGCATCACCTGCAGGAAAATGCCGCCCGCCCCGACAATCCGCCCCTGCCGGTCCATCTGAATCGACGTCGTCAGGGCTGTCTGTATCTGTTCGCTGCGGTCAAAGTAAAAGACCAGGTCGTCCGCGATGTTCCCCGTCGTGTTGACCGAGCTCGTCTGGGGATACTTGTCCCCGGGGCGGACGGTCTGTATGCTCATGATGCCCTCGCCGCCGAGGAAGGGCTTGAGGTCCCAGTTCTCCAGCGGCCGTTCAATCGGGATGCGGTCCGTCAGGAGCTGGCCGCGGACCCAGCCGGCGGAATCCGCCTCGACGCTAAAGCCCTTCGCCGGGGAACCTTCCACCTCATAGCGCCAGCTCACGTGTTCCCGGCCCTTCATGACGGCAGGTATGAGCAGGGCGGCGCACAGGCAGGCCTGCCCCAGGATGTAGCTTTCCAGGATGTCCGTATGCGGCAGCCCGTCCTGCCCGGCTCCCTGCCAGAGCTTCGTGTGCTGTGCCCGCATCCGGTTCACCAGATGGGTTCCGTGAAAGAGGGCGCCCCGGAAGCGTCCGTCCGCCATCGTAAAATGCACCATATCGTCTGCGGGAAGCACTGCCAGAAATTCGGCAAGCTCCCGGTCTTCTATTGCAGCCTGTATCATTGCCCAGCCTCACCCTACCGTAACTTTCGGAATATCTTTTCCAGCACGCCGTTGAACTCGTCCGTCGAGTGCCGCAGGTGCTTCAGGAAGGAATTGTCTTCAAAAGACCCCAGAACAGTATCGCGTTCCCGCTTGTTGCGGAAGGTAATGGAGCGGAAGAAGTCGGTATAGTCCTTTTCACGGGACGTAATCGACGACTCCAGCATGTTCATGGAAACATAGGCGACGTCATTCGTAATGTCCGCGTACACTTCGCGGTCAAAGGACTCACATTCCCGGCTGTACAGCTGCTCGAGCAGGTACAGGGCATAGCGGGCCTTGTAGTCCGTGTAGGAGGCCTGACACTCGTCGTAGAAGGTGTGGACTTCGGCCCAGCGCCTGATGCGGCCTATCTTGATGAGCGAGAAGAGCTCGAACACCTTTGACGACGGAATCACCTGCCCGCCGGCATTCATCCATTCCGTGTACAGCGGCAGTTCCTTAATCGTCCGTATGTCCCCCGCATCCAGCTGCTCAATGCCCCGTTCCAGCCCCCACTGCATCAGGCTTTCCACGGCAAAGTACTTCATGATGCGCCGGTACTCCCGGTAGGCCTGGGCAGGCTTTTCGATGATTGCGCCGTACTTGCGCTGGCAGCGGTCATCGAGCAGGAGGTACTTCGCTTCGGGATTCTGATGCAGGTAGTCCTTGGCAATCTGCCGGGCTTCCTCCCCGCTCTTCGCGGCCGCCAGCTTCTGGCGCATTTCAAACAGGTATTCCGGCCGGGGGTTGTCGACCGTCATTTCCGCGAGCGACTCCGCCGGGAGCTTGAGGTAGCGTTCGGTCAGCTCGATGATCCGCTTAACGGCTGCCTCGACTTCCTGAATGGAATCGGGGGCAAGGGGATTCGTTTCAATGTGCTGGACCTTGACGACCCGCTTGTCGCGGGATGCGAACTTGAACTTGTTGCGGACAATCGCAAACATGTTGTAGATGAACCAGTAGGCGGGAATGATGTAGATTGCCTTGCCGTCGCCGCCCGTCGCAACGAGCGAAAAGGGATAGGTTATGTTCAGCTCGTTCTGGTAGCTGCCCTTGGAAACGAGGACGAACGAGGCGAAACGGGAATCGTACTTGAAGTCCGAGCAGAGTCCGGGCCAGAAGCCGCGGCCCGCAATCATTTCGCCGTCGGGAGAGCGGGAATTGTGGTTGGACCCGATCGTCGCGGCGGAAGCCACGTTGCTCTGCCCCATCACGGTCGACGCAATGAGGAACGAGGAGTTGTGGTGCTGCTCATGGAAGGGGAAGATCATGTTGTTCAGAAGCTCGCAGCAGGAAACCGTCGAGTTGTCGCCGAGGAAGGAGTTCAGCAGGCGTGCCCCGTACTTGAGCTGGCAGTTGCGGCCGATGACGAAGCGGACGGCGACGGCCTGATAGAACACGTGGCTGCCGTAGCCCATGATGCCGTTGACCATCTCGACCCCTTCGCCGATCTGACTGGGCTCCTGTTCGCTCGACAGGACGGTGATGTTCTTGAGCTTGAAGGCCCCCTTTATGTAGGCACAGGGGCCGATTTTTGCGTCCTTGAGCAGGGTACAGTTCTTGATGACTACGTCGTCCTCAACAATGCCGAAGGTGTTGTTCTGCCGGTCGTTTCCCGCCTCGGTCAGCTCAACGAAGCGGTCCATCAAAAGCGTATCCTCCCGGAAGCGGGACCAGAGAAAGGCGTCCGCCGATATCATGTCGGTAAAGGCAAGGATGCCCCGGTTGCCGTTCTCGTTGCCGACCCCGATCCAGATCCGGTTTTCTTCGGCCTCTCCTTCCTTGAGGATGCCCTCCCCGAACTTGGAGTGCTTCGTGCAGCTCATCTCCTGCACGTTGAAGAGCATGACGCGGTCGCCGATCTTATAGTTTGACAGGTAGCCCACGTTGTGAATCACGCAGTCATCCCCGGTGACAACATTGTAGAGGACCGAGCGGTAGATGCCCGTATTCAGCTCAAGATCGTGGAATTTCAGTGCCGCCGGCCGGATGATCCCCAGCACGATGATGCCGTTGAACTCCGACTGGGCGATCAGGCGGGGATCAAACTCCCCTTCCCCCTCGGGCACAAAGACGTTCTGCCAGTCCGGGTCGGAAGAACTGTTCCGGTTCTGCAGCAGCACATATATCTCATTCGACGTAAGGTGCCGCTTCCCCGCGACCTTCTCAACCGGACAGACAACGGCGGCCCGGTCCTTCAACAGCGTTACTTGTGGCATGGAGGGCATTATAAAGCTTTTGCACGCCTTTTGCAAGTTTGCACAATAGGCCCGAGATATGCTATAATGGATGCCGTATGAAACGTTTTTTTCTGGCACTGACCGCGGCAGTCCTGTGCTGCTGTCCGGCAGCTTTCGCAAAGGAAGTATTCCTGCCCAACCTCCATATATATACGCTCGACAATAATTTCATGATATTCATAAACGAGGAGAAGAACTCGGCGATGCCGCACATCGAGTTTGCAAGCCGGGCCGGCTATTCCCATCAGGGGAGTGCTGATGCGGGCTTTTTTGAGCTCTACTACCGGCTTTTCCTGCGCTCGGCCGACCAGGAATTCCTCAAGAACTATCCCGTCACCCCGGCGCTGACCGCCGATACGGTTTCCTACTCCTGCGACATTACGCCCGACATGCTCCGGCAGGCCATCGCCCAGCTGTATGCCTGTGCCGTGGAACCGTCATTTTCCGATGCGGACATACAGAAGATCTACAGCCAGATGAAGGACGACATCGAAAGCTACCAGAAAAGCGCAACCGGCTTCCTGAACAGCGCAATCGAGTCCAGGATGTTTCCCGGCGAGCCCTGGAAGCAGAACTTCGGCATAAACCTGGAAACCTTCAGTTCCTACAGCACGGCGCAGATAAAGAGCTTCCTTGAGTCGATACGGCAGGCCTACTATACGCCCGACAACTCAATCCTCATCATTACCGGGAACATCGACGCGCAGAAGACGGCACAGCTTGCCTCGGACTACTTTTCCCGCTGGCCGACCGCCTTCAGCGGTACCACGAAGAAAAACGGCAGCCTCTATTCCGCACGGCAGCGCAAGTTTGTCCTTTCCTCCCCGATTTTCTCAAAGGACATGACGCAGATTGCGCTCCAGTACACGGAATTTTCAAAGCCGGAAGCCCAGACGGCGGCACAGGCCTTCCGGCTCGGTGACTCCCCCTTCAACGCCCTCCTGATGCAGGAAAAACTGCTCGGCATCAGGGCGGAAAGCTACCTGTCCGCCTCCTATTCGAGCGAGGCGGGAACGAGCCGGGTCATCCTGCAGGGCATCATGGAAGCCCCCTACTCCTTCCTCCCGGACGGGATGAGCGCAGATCCCGGGCAGGTTGCGGCGGCAAACCCGGCGGTTCAGGCAGATACCTTCATCGAAAAGACGAAGGAAGCAATGAAGCTCACGAAACGGCAGTTCGACACGGCGCGGGACAAGGTTGCGGCAGCCCTCAACATAGGAAGCGGCGGCAGCAGGGGCCTGTCGGACGCAATCGTCGGATTCTGGGCCCAGCGGTCGGACGTCAAGGCAGAAAACTTCTATTCGACCTTCCTCGCCTACTACGACAGCATCAAGAAGCTGGAACGGCAGACCTTCGCAGAAAAGATCGACGGAACCCGCCCCTTCGTGTTCGCAATGGTGAACGATGAAGTATACCGGCAGCATAAAGACGCCTTTGAGGAACGGGGCTACGAGCTCATTACGGATGAAAATGCCGCCTGGTACAAGCTTGCCGTCTACCGGTTCAACAGCACGAAAACGGCAGGCACGGCGGAAGCAGCAGCAGAAAACGGCGACAGCTACGGCTTCAGCCCTGCCGTCTATTCCAATTACTACATCGACAACATCAAGAGCCTCAGTTCAACGAAGCTTTCAAACGGGATTCCCCTCGTCGTCAAGTCGAACCCCGGCAGCAAGACCGTCCTGACTTCCATCTCGATTGCGGGCGGAGAAGGCGCAAGCCCCAGGGACAGGCATTTCCTGCGGACCCTGCTGATAAACGCCTTTGCAACCTGCATACAGGATGAGATGATGAAAATGCGCGACAGCGGCCTGCTTTCGGGAGACGTGCAGATCAGCGCATGGACGACGGAAGTCACGTCCTACATCACGATGGAATGCATGGCATCGGAACTGGAGCGGGCACTGACGGCACTCGTAAACGCAATCATCTACGGCGACATACGGCCCCTTTCCGCCGACAAGCTCATCAGCGACCAGAACTACCAGATACGGCTCAAGACGGACTCGCTTTCCTGGCAGCTCAAAAGCAGCGCCATCCGCACCCTGTATAAGGACAGTCAGTACGAACGGATATTCAGTATCGCGGAAACGGAGGAACTGAGTTCGACCGACTTCCAGTCGATCATCCTCTCGTACACGGAACTGCTGGACGCCGCGCTCTATTCGCTCGTCATCGTGGGAGATACGGACAGTCAGGAAGCACGGGACCTTGCAGAAAAAACAATCGGCGTCCTGCGCATGCAGAAAGACCGGGAAGTCATCTTCATCCCCCACCCCGTGTATGAGGGAAAGACGATTGACGTCGCCCTCAAGCACACCTATACGTCCGACCTTGATCCGGCAACCGCCCCGAAGGAATCGCCCCTGCTCGTTCCGACAACGAAATACTATGACCCGATGCAGTTCTACTTTGCCGCACCGGAATACGGAACGCAGCGGGAGCTCTTTAATGCGCTGCTGCTCGAACTTGAAAAGCTGACGGAAGAGGATTTGGGAGAAGGCTACGAGTGCCGGACGGAAAAGGCGACGAGCATCGTCAACGTGGGCATGATAGAAGCACAGCGCCTGCTGCACCGGAACAGCTTCATCAATTCATTTACGGCGGCACGGAAAAAACTGGCTGCACAGCTCAAAAGCGACAGCCCCGAAACGCAGGCAAAGATCCTCGAAGACATCAAGCGGCTCTGGAACCGGAACGTGATAATCCAGACGCAGACAAACGAAGGTACGGCGCGCCTGATTCAGGACGGGATTCTGGACGGGAACAAGAGCCTGTACCTGGACTCCTACATTGTCATGCAGAATGCGACGGCGGCGGACTTTGCAAACATCCTTGACCGCTGCATTCCCGAAAGCGGCTACCTGCGCCTGTTCTCCGAAGACTCGCAGCAATAAAAAAGCCGGAAACCGCAGCGTGCAGTTTCCGGCCTTCATGACCGTCAGGAGCCCCGTGAGCCGAAGGCTCATAGGACACCGTCAGGAGCCCCGTAAACCGAAGGTTTGTCTGGAGGCCGTCAGGCGTCCGTAAACCGAAGGTTTATCAGGAGGCCTTTAGGCCTCCAAATGTACCAGAGCGCCGCCGTCGTCCTGCCGTGCATAGACGGACCGGTGGGAACGGTAGGGATTCTTCATGCTGTCTATGTCGCGCCTGATGTCAAGCATGCGGACACGGAGCAGCTTCTGATTCCTGATATTCTGGGAAACGACCTGTGCCCGCAGGGCAACCAGATCGTCCTGTATCTTGGTTACTGGGACGATATCTTCAGGATTATAGGTCGAAGCATGCGATTTTTCGTAGAGCTTCTGCATCGGAACAATGATTTTCTGCAGGGAGCCGATGTTCTTCACAATCTGATTGCCAAGATCTGCATGGGCAATGATTGCATCAGCATTATCCGCATTGATTTCATGTTCCTGCATCTCCAGAATCCGCAGGTATTCCTGAAACTTATCCCGCTGCTGCTCGAGCAGGTAGCGGAAACGCCGGAGTATGGCGATGCGCTCTTCGATTTCCCGTTGGTCAAGGTTTTCTTTCATTCCTCCCCTCCTGTCAGGCATTAGCCGGTGATACTGATGGCGGGGCGGTCAGTCGACATCTGCACCTGGGTATTGGCCAGGCTGTTTGCCGCCTGAATCCATGAATTCAAAAGATCCGAGAGCATCTTGTGCACGCTCTCGAGCGTCTTTTTGTCATGGGTCAGCGAAACAGAAAGCAGCTGTTTATTGAAGAAAATGTAGAGTGACATGAGGTTCTGTGCAATCTCTCCACCCTTCTCCATATCCAAGCTTGCTTCCAGTTCCGATATGATATCAGAAACCTTCTGCACCTTCTGTCCGAATTTTTCAATATTTCCGGGCTTGACCTTGTTTTCACCGTCAACAAGCGCAATGGCCTCTTCCAGCCTGGATACCGCACCTTCGTACAGCATGACCACAAGAGAACCCTGGCTCGCTGTCTTTATTCCGGTTTCCTGATATGCCTTGAAACCATTGTTCACGCTATAACCCATTTTGCTCCACCATACAAATGATACATCCCCTTTTTCTGCATTGTCAATGCTGATCAGGCGTTGACAGCCTCGCGGTCAGCAGGGGTCTCCATCTTGGTCAAGTAACCCGTCCGGATGCAGCTGTCAAAAAGCGTTTTTGAGATGTAATCAGTCGTGATGTCATTGTAGCCGTCCTTGTCACGGACAATGCGGACAACGTATCCGTCATCCAGCTCACGGACAATCGTCATGTAATCAGTTGACTTACCTAAACTTTTTACTGTATAACTTGCCATAATGATCTCCTTTACCCATTTGATGTATGTACATCTACCATTATTTTCGGTACGGGAAAATCACCCTTTAGACTTTTTTGACTTCCGGGAGGAGCCAGAGGATGCTTTACTGCGATGCGCATTTTCACGCCTGCTGCTGTCCTGAACTGGCAGGCGCCGGCGGAAGCGCCCCGGCAGCAGCGGAAAACGGCCCTTTCCGGGACAGATTCCGGGATGAAAACGCCCTTTCCGACGGGACAGACCGCTTTTTTGCCGCTTCCTGCGCCCATGACCGGGAAGAATTCGAGCGGCAGGAGCAGCTCGTGCAGGCCTCCGGGGGACATATCCTGCCCCTGTTCGGCATGCATCCGCAGCTGCCCCTCCTCGAAAATGCAGGTTATATGGAAGAACTGCTCCGTGACAGGCGGATAGTCGGAATCGGAGAGACAGGGTTCGACCTCTTCACGCCGGAATTCAGGGCAAAGCTGCAGGCACAGGAGGAGGCCTGGCAGACAAGCCTTGCCCTCGCCGCACGCTACCAGGTCCCGGTCGTCGTCCACGACCGCAAGGCACTGGACTTCATCTTCCGCGATGCAGGCAGGCTCAGAAGCCTCCCCGCCGTCATCTTCCATTCATTCGCCTTCGGCCCCCGGGAAGCACGGTCCATCCTGCAGCACGGGATACACGCCTATTTTTCATTCGCCAAGCAGATTCTGAACGGAAACAAGAAGAGCCGCGCCTGCGTCAAGGACCTGCCCCTTGACTGCCTGCTGCTTGAAACCGATGCTCCCTACCAGACCCTGCGGGGGGAGGAGCAGACGAGCCCCTTCGAAATACGGCGGGTGTACGCAGAGGCAGCCCTCATACGGGACATGCCGCAGGACGGACTTGCCGCCTCCCTGCAGGACAACTTCACGGCCGCCTTCGGTATCCAGCAGCCTCAGCTTTTCCAGCCCGCCCCTTCCCGCAAGCTCTAGCAATGTTCCGCCCTTTGTGCTATGCTTGAACAGCTATGGAAAGTAAGGACATTTTCAGGTACGGAGAAGAAATATTATCCAGCATAAACAAGGCGGCCGAGACAGGTAATTTTTCAAACCTCAGCAATGACATACGGCGTTCCATCAGCGGGGCAGCGACAAACCTGACTTCCAGCCTCAGCTCGGAAATACGCAGCAGCGTGGAATCAGGCCTGAAAAACGCCTTTTCCCCCCGGAACGAGCAGCGGACGCCCTTCTTTGCCGTAAAGGTCAACAAATACTCCACCAACTTTTCCGGCATGATTAAAATCGTCATCGGATCCCTCATCGATTTCATCACGGGAATACTGATTCTGGGATGCATCGTCTCGATTTCCGACGGAACGTCGAGCCTCAAGACGGACCTAGGCCCGCTCATTTTCGTTATCCTGGCTTTTGCAGGAGGAATAAGCCTGATCCTGTCCGGAAAAAAGAAACGCGCGCTCGTGAAGGACTTTTTTAACTTCGGCAGCATCATCGGAAACAGGGCATACAGCACGATTAAGGAGCTTGCAGACAGAACCGGCAGGGCCCCAGAATACATCGTGCGGCAGATAAAAAAGATGAAACAGCAGGGCTGGCTGCCCTACGCCTCTCTGGACAGGAGAGAGACGACCTTAATGCTGACCGACGAAGTGTACAAGGAATACCTGAAAAGCACGGCTTACATGCAGGACACAGCTGCAGCCGCAAAGCCGGAAGAAGAAGCCCCCCGGAAGCAGGACGCCGGCGCTGACGAAGGGACGGCAAAGGCTGACTATTACACCATCGACCCGAAGCTGCCGAAAGAAGTGCAGGATATACTGAAAGAAGGCATCGAATACCTGCACAAAATCCGCTATTTCAACGACCTGATCCCCGACACGGAGACCATGTCCGACAAGCTGTACACGCTGGAAGCGACCGCCCTTTCAATCTTCAAGAAGCTGAAGGAAACGCCGGACATTGCAGGAGACCTGCGCAAGTTCATGTCCTATTACCTTCCGACCACAGAAAAGCTTCTGCAGAGCTATGTGGATTTACGGAAGCAGTCGCAGACCGTTGAAAACATCGCGAATGCCCGGAAAGAAATAGAAGAAGCAACGGACGTCATAAACGACGCATTCGTCAAGCTCCTGAATCAGCTGTTTGAAAGCACGACGTGGGACATTGCATCGGATATTTCCGTGATGAAAACGATGATGAAACAGGATGCACTTTTATAGCGCAGCCAGCAAACAAGCAATAGCAGAGGAGAAGCAGTATGGAATTAGAGTTCAAGAGTGAAGCGCCGGAGTTGACGCTCACGCCCAACCTGACGTTTGATGCAGCGCCCGTGCCTGCCGTGGCCGCGCCTGCCGCACCTGCCGTACAGCAGGAAAAGCCGAAAGAGGAAATTCCCCTCACCCCGGAGGAGCAGGCTCAGGTCGACGCCTTTTCCAAGCAGATAGACCTGTCAAATTCCACCGCCATCCTGAATTACGGTGTCGGGGCACAGATGAAGCTTTCCCAGTTTACTGAAAAGGAGCTCTCTGCCATCCGCACAAAGGATACGGGCGAAGTCGGCGAGATGATTACGAACCTCATCGGCGAGCTCAGAGGCTTTGAGATTGACGAAAAGGAAAAGGGGCTGAAGGCCCTCTTCAAGAAGAGCGGCAACAGGCTGACCGTACTGAAAGCAAAATATGCAAAGGTTGAGACGAACGTCAACGTCATCACTACGGAACTTGAGAAGCATGAGGCGACACTGCTCAAGGACGTAGCGATGCTCGACCAGATGTATGCGGCGAACCTCGCCTATTTCAAAGAGCTGACCATGTACATCGCGGCGGGAAAGAAAAAGCTGGAGGAGACCCGGAACGGGGAGCTCGTCAGCCTGCAGAACAAGGCGGCGGAATCGGGCCTTGCCGAGGACGTGCAGGCGGCAAAAGACCTTGCGGCTATGTGCGACCGCTTTGAAAAGAAGATTTACGACCTGCAGCTGACTAGGACGGTAGCCCTCCAAACCGCTCCGCAGATCAGGACGGTCCAGGCCTCCGACACGATTATGGCGGAAAAAATCCAGTCCACCATCGTGAACACGATTCCCCTCTGGAAAAATCAGATGATCATCGCCATCGGGGTGGAACATTCCAACCTGGCGGCAAAGGCACAGCGCGAGGTTTCAGACATGACGAACGAACTCCTCAAGAAGAATGCCGATGCGCTCAAAATGGCGACCATCGAGACGGTCAAGGAATCCGAGCGCGGCATCGTCGATATGGAAACGATACGGCACACGAACGAGCAGCTGATCAGCACGATGGACGAGGTGCTCAGGATTCAGGCAGAAGGCAAGGAAAAGCGCCGCACCGCCGAGCAGGAGCTTTCCCAGATAGAGCACGAGCTCAAGACAAAACTGCTGGAAGCTTCCCGCTCGTAAAAGGCGCATGGAGACGGGCACAGCGCATCCCTCCCCTCAGCGCAGGGCGGCCCCGAAAGCCCCGCCTACAGGACGGCGAGGCTGCCTTCTATGGCTTCAAAGGCCTCGGCGTAGTCGGCAAGAAATGCCTTGTTCAGGGCAGCGATGTCGCCCGCCTTCTTGCCCCGCAGCACGTCTTCAAGCACCTGTCCGCTCGCAGCAAGCTTCTGGGCAGCAAGCTGCCGGGCAGCCCCCTTGTAAAAGTGCACGTACTTTGCGGCCTCGGTCCGGTCCGGCAGGGCTTCCAGCCGTTCCAGCTTTGCCCCGTCAAGCCGTTCGCAGGAGACAAACGCCTGCAGCAGTTCTATCAGCAGATCCTTTTCCCCGCCAAGCAGGTCCAGCGCCGATGAAAGGTCAAGTGTTTCCATATGCTTCTATTATAAGGGCACTTTGAAAGCCCGTCAACTCAGGACCACACACCAAATCTGCACCGTATTGAACACAGAGCGTGCACCGTATTGAACACTCGGACTGCACCGTATTGAACATTCGGGCTGCACCGTATTAAACACTCGGACTGCACCGTATTGAACACAGAGCGTGCACGGAAGGCCGCCCGCCCCTTCCCGCCGGTCCGCTTTCCTGCTATACTGGCAGCATGCCGAACATACTGGACTATATTGTCTGGCGGGGAGACCTTGATTTTGCACGCGACCCGCTGAACGAGGTTGACGCCCTGATTCTCTGCCAGCTGAGCTATATGCACCTGGACGGGCTGGTTCCTTCCGCTTTTTCATCCAAACAGGGGAAGAGACAGACGCTGCGGGAGGCTGCCCGTGCATTTGCAGGTGCCCCGGACTATGCGGAGCGGAGCAATGTCGGCGCCCTCATAAATCCGCTCAGCGTCGACCTGCTTGCGGCGGCAGGTGAATCGCAGCGCTTCGGCGGACTGGAAGTTTCCGGTTTCGTAAATACAATTGATGAAGCAAGGGACGAACAGTTTGCCGCCGTCACCTTTTCCTGCGGAAAGGACTGGAACTTCATTGCCTACCGGGGAACGGACGATACGATTGTCGGCTGGAAGGAGGACTTTAAGCTCGCCTACATGGACAGCGTTCCCGCCCAGCTCGATGCACTCGGCTACTTCTGCAGGGCCGCCGCAGCCCTCAAGGGGCGCTTCTGCCTCGGAGGCCATTCCAAGGGAGGAAACCTCGCCCTCTATTCGGCAGCAAAGGCAGACGCAAAACTGCAGAAGCGGATTCTCGCGGTCTACGACAACGACGGCCCCGGATTCCCGGAAGCATTTTTCAGTTCCGCAGGCTACCGTGCCGTAGCGGACAGGCTCAGGACCTTCGTGCCCCGCCAGTCCATCGTGGGAATGCTCTTTTCCAACGCGGGAAACTACGTCACGGTGGAAAACGAACTCAAGGACATGGTGATGCAGCACGACCCCTTCAGCTGGCAGGTGGGGCCGCATCACTTTGCCACGAGTGAGGGACTGGGAGAAGAAAGCCGTTTCGTCGGCAAAACGCTCAACGAATGGTTCAGGACGCTTTCTACCGAAGAAAAGCGGGTATTCGTGGAATCCCTCTTTCAGATTCTGGAAGGCAGCAAGGCGAAAACGAATTTTGAACTGACCAGGAACTGGTTTGACAGTCTGGTCGGCATGAAAAAAACGCTCGACAGCCTTCCCAAGGCTTCCCGGGAAACGATGCGGAAGAACATCCAGCTGCTCGTCAAGATTGTCGCCGACGAGTTTGCAAAACAGCTGCTGCCGGACATTGCCCCGCACTGACGGCAGCCGGAGTACCGGGCAATGCACCGGCTGCAAGCTTGCCGTCCTGCGGTAAATGCGCTACAATAACAGAAGTCCATGAAAAGAGGAAGCTTTGAGCTGTATTTCGGCTCGGTCCTGGTATCCCTGATTCTCCTCCTTGCCCTCGTCAGTCTGTTTTACACGCCCTATGCCATAAACGAGATGGATATTGCATCGCGAAACAGTCCCCCCTCCCTCGCCCATCTTGCGGGGACGGACAACATGGGCAGGGACATCTTCAGCCGCCTCATGACGGGTACCCGCTTTACCATCCTCGTTGCCGTCAGCACGGTTGCCCTCAGTTCCCTTGCGGGCAGCATCCTCGGCATGCTGTCAGGCTACTTCGGCGGCATTCCCGATGAAATCATCATGCGGGTCATTGACGCCCTGACCTCCTTTCCCGGCATCCTGATTGCGCTCGTTGTCGTTACCGTGCTTGACTGGGGAAAGTTCACGATCATCATCGCCCTCGTCCTCATGTTTACGCCGAGTTTTACCCGGATAGTGCGGGTGGGGACCCTCAAATACCGGGACGCCGACTTCATCCAGAACTGCAGGGTCTTCGGCTGTTCCGTTCCCCGCCTCCTCCTGCTCCACATATACCCGAATGTCTTTCCCCTGCTGTTTCCTTCCATAATCGTGGGGCTTTCAAATGCAATCCTTGCAGAATCGAGCATGAGCTACCTGGGCCTGGGCATTCAGCCGCCGACGCCCAGCTGGGGCTGGATGCTCAGCGAAGCCCAGAGCATGATCTTCAAGTCGCCCTGGTATGCCGGCTGTACGGGAGCACTGATTGTCACTGCCGTCGTCGCGTTCAACTGTCTGGGTGAAGGCCTGCGGAAGCTCGGCAAGCAGGGAATCTGATCCGGAATGAGCGGCAGCCTATGACGCAGCAGACACTCCTTTCCATTTCACAGCTCCGCATCTGCATCCGTTCTTCGGGCGGGCAGCTCTATCCGGCAGTCGACGGAATAGACCTCAGCATGGAAGCGGGAGAAATCCTCGGACTGGTCGGGGAAAGCGGCTGCGGCAAAAGCCTGACGGCCCTTGCAGTCGACGGGCTGCTTGAAGAGCCGGCCGTCCAGTGCGGGGGGAGCATTGTCTTTAACGGCAGGGATCTGGCAGGCCTAAAGGAGAAGGAACGGCGGGAACTGTACGGCAGGGATATCGGCATGGTATTCCAGGAGCCCATGACAAGCCTGAATCCCCTGATGCGGATCGGCGACCAGGTGGGCGAGAGCCTGAAGCTGCACAGCATCCTCAGGAAAAAGGCACTTGAAAAACAGGTCGAAGAAGCCCTCGCCGCCGTCAGGCTGGAAAATCCGAAAGCGCTGATGCGGAAGTATCCCCATGAACTTTCAGGCGGCATGCGGCAGCGGGTCGTCATTGCCTCCGCCGCAATCTGCCAGCCCAAGCTCCTGATAGCAGACGAGCCGACGACGGCACTGGACCTCCTGACGCAGGAGCAGGTCATCCTGCTCCTCCAGAAAATCCATGCAGACTACGGAACGGCAATCCTCTTCATCTCGCACGACCTCAAGCTGGTGTCCCGCATCTGCAACAGGATAGCGGTCATGTACGCAGGAAAGATTGTCGAGACGGGACGGACCGCTGACGTCATGGAGCATCCTGCCCATCCCTACACAAAGGCACTCATCGCCTCGGTTCCGTCGCGGGAGATGAAAGGCAAGCAGCTCGAATGCATCGGCGGCAGGGTTCCCTCGGTAACGGATCCCAAGCCCCCCTGCCCCTTCGCACCCCGCTGTCCTTCGGCCCGTGAGGAATGCTTTGCCCGGCAGCCCCCGCTCGTAAACCGGGCGGACGGCCATACGCTTTCCTGCAGCTTTCCCCTGTAAGCCGCTGCGGCGGAACATGCAGCACTGCCTGCCGGGCACGTTTTTTGATGCCGGGAGGCACTTCAGCGTACCGGGTGCGGCTGGACTTTGTGCCGGGTGCGGCTGGACTTTTGCGGCGGCCTCCGCTATACTTTTTTTCATGAAGGAAGAAAAGGACAAGGAACGGCTGGATAAGGTGCTTTCCAATAACGGATTCGGTTCCCGGAAATCAGTGCGGTCGCTCATCAGGAGCGGTGCGGTCAGCGTAAACGGACAGACCGTCCTCCTGCCCGACGCACACGTGAGCGTGACGCTTGACCGGATCTGCGTGAACGGCGAGGAGCAGCGCGTCATCCGCCACGTCTACCTGATGATGAACAAGGCGGCAGGCTATGTCTGTTCGACGAAATGCGGGGAACACAAGACGGTATTCGATCTGCTTGACGAAACGTATCTGGGCAAGTACCTGGGCGGAACGATTGCCGCCGTCGGCCGCCTGGACGTTGACACCGAAGGGCTGCTCGTATTCACGACGGACGGCAGCCTGAACCATTTTCTGACGGCGCCGAAGAACAGGATTCCCAAGACCTACCTGGTCCGCCTGCGGGACGACGTTCCGCCGGAAACACAGGATCTGTATACCCGGAAGCTGGCAGACGGCATACACATTGAGGCGGACGGACAGGAAGCGGCGGCGGACTGTCTGGGCGCAGCGTGCAGCTGGCTTGCTCCGGCCGAATGTACACTGACGATATACGAAGGCAAGTACCACGAGGTCAAGCGGATGTTTCTTGCCCTCGGCAATGAGGTGGTCTATCTGAAGAGAGTGCGGATGAACGGTCTGGAGCTTGACCCCGCCCTTGCACCCGGCCAGTACCGTGAGCTGACCGGCGGGGAGCTGGAACTGCTTGCCCGGCGCTCAGATGAAACAGCCCCCGCGTAAAGACACGGGGGCGTTCCGGTTCATGAGGAAGTCAATGGGAATGCAGGGTGGTCCCTACACCCGGCGGATGTCTTCCAGCACGGCTCCTGCATCCGCAATGATTTTCTGCATGTCGTCCAGTTCTATACCGGAGACACGGAGCGTTACCTTACGCTTGCCCGCGTCTTCAACATCGGCAGTCACCAGGGAAACGATGTTGCCGTTTTTGTCGGCCAGGGACCGGGAGATGCCGCTCAGCGCACCGGGTTTGTCCCCCATCACGAAGGTGGCGCGGACACCGGCATGCCTGGTTCCGAACATGCTGATGAAAGCCTTGAACAGGTCGCTTTCCGTCACAATGCCGACAACCAGTTCATCCTGTTTGACGACCAGCGAACCGATGTCATAGTCAAGCATCAGGCGGGCGGCTTCTTCCACCGTCTCGTTCTGACCGACGGTTACGACTTTGCTGACCATGACCTTGCTGACCGTCATCTTGTTCAGCAGGTAGCTCAGTTCAAACATATCCAGCGTCGTTGCATCGCTCGGACCGGATTTCTTTATGTCATTGTTCGTGATGATGCCGATGAGCCTGCCACCCTTGTCAAGGACAGGCAGCTTCGTGATGTTGTGCTTCATCATCAGGTCCTTCGCTTCCGGCAGGCTCCGGTCGCCCGTTATGGTCACAGGATTCTTCGTCATAACGTCTTTTACCAGCATAGCTGTTACCTCCTTGCTGTCATTATAGCGCGAGTGCGGGCTGTTGTAAACGTGTCAGCCGCCGAGATAGGCAGACTTCACGGCATCATTTGCAATTAAATCCTGCGCAGGGCCTTCCATCGTCACCATGCCGGTTTCAAGGATATAGGCCCGGTTTGCAATGGAAAGCGCCTTATAGGCGTTCTGTTCGACCAGCAGGATCGTCGTTCCCTCCCGGTTTATCTGCTGGATGATCCTGAAAATCTCATCGACGAGAATCGGCGCAAGTCCCATGCTCGGCTCATCGAGCAGGAGGAGCGAGGGCCGGGACATGAGGCTCCGCCCCATCGCGAGCATCTGCTGCTCGCCGCCGGAAAGGGTTGCCGCTTCCTGCCGGGAACGTTCCTTGAGGCGGGGAAAGAGGCTGAACACCCGGTCCATATCCTGGCGGATTGCGTCCCTGTCGTTCCGCGTAAAGGCTCCCAGCTCAAGATTCTCGCGCACGCTCATGTTCGCAAAAACCCGGCGGCCTTCGGGAACCTGCACGAGTCCTAGCCTGACAATCCGGTCTGCACTCATGGAGCTGATGTCATGGCCGTTGAACAGCACCGACCCGGCGGCCTTCCTGATGATGCCGCTCAGGCTGTGCAGGGTTGTCGTCTTACCGGCACCGTTGGAACCGATCAGGCTGATTATCTCTCCCTGCTCTACCGAAAAGGAAATGCCCTTGAGGGCCTTAATCGCACCGTAGGAAACTTCAAGTCCCTTTACTTCCAGCATGCTCACTGTGCCTCCTCCTTGCCTTCCGTGCCGCTGCCGCTGCCGAAGCTCGAACCGAGGTAGGCCTTCACGACATCTTCGTTATTCTGAATTTCCTGCGGCAGTCCGCTTGCAATCACGCGTCCGTAGTTCAGAACCATCAGCCGTTCACAGATACCCATGACAAGCTTCATGTCATGTTCAATGAGGAGAATCGTCAGGTTAAACTCCTGTCGGATAAACGAAATCATCTTCATCAGCTCGGCGGTTTCCTGCTCGTTCATGCCTGCTGCAGGTTCATCAAGAAGGAGCAGCTTTGGTTCACTCGCAAGTGCCCGGCAGATTTCGAGCTTACGCTGTTCACCGTAGGGAAGATTCCGTGCAAGTTCCATCTTGAACTGGTCAATGTGAAAAAGGGAGAGCAGGCGTTCGGTCTTTTCCTGCATCAGCTGTTCGTCCCGCCGGAAGCGCGTACTCCTGAATTCAACGTCAAGGGGATTTACCATCCGCTTCTGGTGCAGGGCAATCTTGACGTTGTCTTCGACCGTCAGCGAACCGAAAAGCCGTATGTTCTGGAAGGTTCGCGCAATGCCGATGCGGTTAAGCTGGGCGGGGTTCTTCCGGTTTATGACGGAAAGCTTTCCGTCCCGGTCGACGAACGTGATGGTTCCCTCGGTCGGCTTGTAGACGCCCGAAAGCATGTTAAAGACCGTCGTCTTGCCGGCCCCGTTCGGCCCGATCAGGCCGATGAGTTCTCCCTGATAGAGATCCAGGTTAAACGAGGAAACTGCCCGCAGTCCGCCGAACTGAATCGAGATGTCCTTTGCCCTCAGAAGAAGTTCCTGTCCTGCCATCGTCTATGCCTCCTTCTTAGAGCGTGAACGCAGCTGCCGGCACAGGCGCCTGCAGAATGCCGGTGCTTTCTCATACAGCGAGGTAAAGCTGATTTCCTTCGTCCCCAAAAGTCCCTGCGGCCTGAACAGCATCATCAGGATGAGGAGGACAGGATAAATCAAAAGCCGGTAGTCCTTGAGGATGCGGAGCGCTTCCTGCAGGATTGTCAGCGAGAAAGCCGCTATGACCGAACCGGTCACGCTGCCCATGCCGCCGAATACGACATAAATCAGATCGTTTATGGAAGCATTGAAGTCAAACTGCTTGGGCTGTATGAAGCCGAGGAAAGGCGCATACAGGCCGCCTGCAATGCCCGCGATGAAGGACGCCATGACGAATCCGATCATCTTGTAGCGGAAGACCGAAATGCCGTTGCTCCGCGCCGCAATTTCATCCTCGCGGACGGCGAGGATGGCCCGCCCGTAGGTTGACCGGATGAAATTGTGCAGGAAGACGATTATCAGCAGCAGCGAACCGATGATGGCAAGGTAGGAGATCATTGCGCCATGCTCAAGCGAGGTCGTCAGGATCGTGCTGAACTGCTTGCCGTTCGGACCGCCCGTGAGGTCCTTCAGGTTCACGAGGAATACCCTGATTATTTCGCCGAATGCAAGCGTCACGATTGCCAGATAGTCGCCTTCCAGCTTCAGGGTCGGAAAACCGATCAAAAAGCCGGCAAAAGCCGCAGTAAGCGCTGCAAGGAGCATGCTCAGGGGGAGCGGGATGTGCAGGCTTTCGGTCAGGGCAATGACCATATAGGCTCCGATGGCTTCAAAGCCCGCCTGACCGAGTGAAAGCTGGCCCGTAATGCCGGCAATGACGTTCACCGAAATTGCCATAATCGCATTGATGCCGCCAAGGGTAATGATCTGCGCCGAATAGGGATCAATGACTCCCAGTTCTATCAGCAAGGCAGGCAGCAGCAGCGCAAGGAGGGCGAGGACGGTCAGCAGCAGCATGTTCCGCAGGTTTTTGTCTTTCATCATCGGCCTCCTTACACCTTAACGACCTGTTTCTTGCCCAGAAGGCCTGTCGGCTTTACGAGCAGAATCGCAATGAGGATACAGTACGAAATCGCATCGGCATACTGGGAAGAGATGTATGCCTTTGCCATTGTCTCCGCAATGCCGAGGATGACGCCTCCGACCATTGCACCCGGCACGGAACCGATGCCGCCGAGGACGGCGGCGACGAAGGCCTTGAGGCCGGGAATGTAGCCCATCGTCGGGTCAATCTGCGGATATGCACTCGCATAGAGCACGCCGCCCGCCCCTGCGAGGATGGAACCGATGACGAAGGTTATCGCGATCGTGTTGTTGACGCTGATGCCCATTAAGCTTGCCGCCCCCATGTCGTAGCTGACGGCCCGCATCGCCTTACCCGTCCGCGTATAATTTATGAGGAGGTTCAGCAGGAGCATCAGCAGCACCGAAGCGATGATGACGAGTATCTGGATGTCCGAAATGGAGACAAGGCCGTTCGGATAGGAAGCCGTTACCAGCGTGTGGTTGACGGATGGCATGACGGGATAGGGACGCGGATCCGGTCCCACGAAGGGAAGGACGCGCATGAGGTTCTGCAATATCAGCTCCACTGCGATTGCCGTAATCAGGGAGTTGAGCCGCGGCGAGTTACGGAGCGGCCGGTAGGCACAGCGTTCAATCACAATGCTCAGCAGGGCGCAGACGAGCATTGCCGCGGCAAAGGCACAGGAAAGGCCGAGCGGTGTCGTTCCCATACTGCGCAGGACAAAATAGCCCGTGTAAGCCCCTATCATCATCACGTCGCCGTGAGCGAAGTTTATGAGCTTCACAATGCCGTAAACCATCGTATAGCCGAGGGCTATCAGGGCATAGATGCTGCCCAGCGACAGGCCGTTGACCAACTGCTTCAAAAAGATATCCAAAATATTCTCCCGAATTAAAAAAGGGGGCATACCGTCGACAAAACCGATATGCACCCCCTTGCGCTGTGATTATACTAGCGTATTGTCAAAAAAAAGTCCAGAGGGACGTTTTTACGGCACGGTTTTACGGCGCGAAACTTGGCATATCTGGCGCAGTTTTTACAGCGCGGTTTTACGGCGCGAAACCCGGCATGTCCGGCCCGGGGCGCAGAAAGGCCTACGCATCCTGTTCTGGAGAAAGGCCGTATTCTTCCGGCCGCTGGTGGGAATCGCTGCCTTCCGGTTCAAGGTGAATCGTAACGGTATACACGTCATCGATGGCCCTGCGGATTGCATCTTCGACATGCTCGGAAAGCTCGTGCGCTTCGTACAGGCTGATCGAAGGAGACGCTTCGATATGGAGGTCCATGTCCCAGCGGGATGCAATCTTGCGGATGCGGGCTCCGTGGGGATTCGACACGCCCGGCACGCTCGCAACGGCGTCGAAGAGTTTCGTATAGAGCGAAGAATCCGTATTGCCGTCCATCAGCTCCATGTTCATGTCTGAAAACAGCTGAACGGCATTCTTGATGATCCACAGGCCGACGAGCAGTGCGACGACGGGATCAAGGAGGGGGCAGGAAAACAGCCTTGACAGCGTCAGGCCGACAAGAATGCCCGCACTCATCACCATGTCATTCCGCATGTTCAGGGCATTTGCCTTCACGATATCGCTGTTCGCCCTTTTTCCGTAGTAAAACTGGCTGAGTGCGAGCAAGCCCTTGCCCGCTATGGAGATGACGGCGGCACTGATGGAAAGGAACGAATCGATGGATTCTTCCGTACCGCGGATGATTTTCTGGAGCGACTGCAGGACAAGCTGGGCACCTGCAAAGAAGATAATAAACGAAAGCAGCAGTGTTGCGGTTGTCTCTGCCCGGGCATGCCCCCAGGGGTGTTCCTTATCGCCCGGCCGGGAAATAATGGAGCTGACGACCAGTGTCAGCAGGGCAATGAGGACATCGGTAGAACTGTCTATTCCATCGCCCATGACGGCAAGACTGCCGGAAAAATGCGCAAACAGAATTTTAACGGCGGCAAGCAGGGCATTTCCTGCAAGGGCAGTAATGCCGGCTAGTTTCATGCAGCGGGACCTATAGTCATCCATCTTTCTTCTCTCTTTCTTCTCTCTAAAACCTGCTTCTCTTCAAAAAAAAGGCGGCCCCCAGAGGCCGCCCTTGTGCATCCCTTGTGCATCGTGCACGATTAGTACACTGCACACCCATCGTGAGCCGTACACTAATCGTGTACTGCACACAGGTGTACAAGCACTTTAGTTTATGTCGACCGTTGCCTCATAGGCTGTCTCAAGCTGCCCGTCAGCCCCCATGGAAAGCTTGAGCATGACAGCAGACTTGACAGGATTGTGCTTTTCGTCAAAGGTCAGATGCCCCGTCACGTAATCACCGTCCGTCTGCTCAAGTGCGTCGCGGACCGCAGGAGCATCAGCCGTGCCCGCCTTCTGGATTGCATCGCGGAGCATATACATGCTGTCATAACCGAGGGCAGCAAATGCGTTCGGAGACTCATTGTAACGGGCCTTAAAGGAGGACACGAACGAGCGGACCTTCTTGCTGTCGCTGTCAGTTGCATAATGGTTGGAATAGTAGCCGGGAATCATCTCCTCACCGGCATTGCCCGTCAAACCGTCCCATCCGTCAGCTCCGACAACAGGAACAGAAATGCCCTGGGCACGAAGCTGCTTGGCAATAAGGGCAACTGTTCCGTAATAATCAGGAAGATAGACGAGCTCGGGGTTTGCCTGCTTGATCTTGGTAATCTGGGCATTGAAGTCCTTGTCGCCTGTGTTGTAGGATTCCTTGGAGACTACCTTGCCGCCGCAGGCAGTGTATTCGTTGATGAAGTTTTCCATAAGGCCGACGGAATAGTCGTTGCCAACATCATACAGGATAGCAGCCTTCAGGGCACCGAGATTTTCGGCGGCAAACTTACCGCCAACCCGGCCCTGGAAAGGATCCGTGTAGCAGGCGCGGAAAATGTAATTTCCGGCATCGGTCACATCAACGGCAGTTGCAGCAGGAGCAATCTGCACGACCTTGTTTGCCTGAGACAGGGACGTAATGGATTTCGTCGCACCAGAGGTCAGGGACCCGATAATCAGGCGGACGTCGTCCTTCGTCGTCAATTTCTTATAGGCATTGACGGACTTTGCACCATCTCCCTCATCATCTTCACAAATATACTCTATATGCTTACCGAGAATGCCCCCGGCCTTATTGATTTCCTCAACGGCAAGATCAACACCCTTCTTGCACTCAAGACCATAGGCCGTGTAAGGACCTGAAAGCGGTGCAATACCACCGACTTTAATCGCATCGGTTTTCTTGCTTCCGCATGAAGACAAAAGCACTAAAGCTGTTGCAAGCAATGCAGACACACGTACAAGATTTTTTTTCATAAAAAATTCCTCCATCTGCATATTAAAGAATTCTGCCAATGAAGTAAATATATTTTTAAATTTTTTTAGTATTTTTAAATGTATGTAAATGGTTGAGAAAAAAACAGCCGCCCCTGTAGTAAGGAGCGGCTTACGCAGGCGGCTGGAAGCAACCTGTTACTTACTCGGCAGAAGCTTCAGCAGCAGGGGCCTCGGCGGCGGGAGCTGCGGCAGCGGCAGCCTTCTTTGCAACCTTAGCGGCCTTCTTTGCCTCGTTCTTCATATGGGCATTGCAAACCTTGCAGACCTTCACTTTCTTTCCGTCAACTTCCTTCTCATACAGGACTTTGACCTGCGATGCTCCGCAAACCGGGCAAACACCCCTTCCGTGGTTAGGTTCCGAGCGGACACCAGTTCCGCGATGTGCTTTTGACATACCTTACTCCTTTCCTCCGGCAGCAACCTTCTTCTCGCTCTTTGACTCCTTCTCCTCAGGGAGCTTATAGTCAACAAGCTCAAGGATAACAACATCAGCAGCATCACCCTGGCGGAATCCCATCTTAAGGATGCGGGTATATCCGCCCTTGCGCTCCCTTCCGTCTTCCGTCGGCTTGGACATACGCGGGGCAATGTCATTGAAAAGCTTATAAAGAATCTTGTCGTCAGCGATAAACTTCGCAGCAATCCGCTGGTTGTGATAGTTATTCACCTTCGCACGGGTAATCAGCTTTTCTGCTGCTTTACGTACCTCAAGGGCCTTTGCCTTGGTCGTCGTAATGCGCTCATACCTGAAAAGCGACGTCACCATATTGCGCAGCATGGCACGCCTGTGAGCGGCGGTACGTGAAAGCGGATTAAATCCTTTCATGTGGTTCATTCGTTCTCGTCCTTATTTGTATGGAAGTTAACATCCTTCAAGTGGCTGTAATCAGTCATTCCCAAAGTAAGACCGTGCTCTTCAAGCTTAGACTTAATTTCCTCAAGGCTCTTCTTTCCGAAATTACGGGTCTTCGTGATGTCGTCTTCCGTCTTTCTTGTTAATTCACCAATCGTGTGAATGTTCGCGTTCTTGAGGCAGTTTGAACTGCGGACAGAAAGCTCCAATTCCTCGACGGGCGTATTCAAAAGGGATCTCAGCCTCTCGTCTCCCTCGTCAAGATCATCAGAACCGGCATACTCGCTTTCATTGAAGTTCACAAACACAGCGAAATACTCCTTCGCTATCTTTGCAGCCTCTCCCAGCGCATCCTCCGGCTTAATGCTTCCGTCAGTCCAAATCTCAAGAATCAGTTTGTCGTAGTCGTTCCGCTGCCCTACACGGCAAGGCTCAATAGAATATTTCACCTTCGGCACAGGCGTAAATATGCAGTCCATCGCTATTGAACCGACAACATCGATGTAATGCGAATTTACTTCGGCAGGAACATAGCCTCTACCAAGATCAACCTGAATTTCCACCTCAAGTTTGGCGCCTTCCATCATCGTGAAGACTACCAGATCCTTTGTGAAAACCTCCAGCTGTCCTTCCTTTTCAAAATCCTCGCTCTTTACAGTCCCGGGGCCTTTGAATTCATAGAAGATCGTATCCTGCTCGACATCCCGCGGCAAACGCAAACGAATCTGTTTCAAGCTATTTATGACTTCCAGAGTATCTTCGGAGATATTCGGGATAGTCTCAAATTCACTGGAAATAACATGAGGAACATCATCAGCATCATAGGACGTTATCCGAATTGAAGAAATCGCATATCCCTGAATTGAGGATAAAAGGACCCGGCGGAGGGTATTACCGACCGTCGTTCCAAAACCCGGTTCAAAGGGATATGCCGTGAACTTTCCGTAATTCGGATTCGTTTCCAAATGCTCGAATGATAATCCTTTCGGTCTTTTGAAACCTTCGAGCAGATTTTTGCGAGCCATCAGAACTCCTTAGTATAAAAAATAGAGCTCAACCACGAGCTGTTCCTTTCGATTCATCCGCTTCTTCAGGCAAAGCCCTCGAAGCAGACCTGTACATCTTTGCCTATTCCGCAGCAAACCCTACATACGACGGGTCTTGCGGGGACGGCAGCCATTGTGGGGAATCGGGGTAACATCCGAAATGGACTTGACCTTCAACCCGAGGTTACCGAGGCAACGGATAGCATTCTCGCGTCCGATTCCCGGTCCCTTCACAAAGACATGTACCTCGCGGATACCATATCCGGCAGCCTTCTGAACGGCAGACTCGCAGACAGTCTGAGCGGCGAAAGGAGTAGACTTCTTTGCTCCCCTGAAGCCCAGTCCACCCGAAGATGCCCAGGAAATGGCATTCCCGCGCAAATCCGTGATGGTGACGATTGTATTGTTGAAGCTCGCCTGGATATAAACGTTTCCTTCGTAGACGCTCTTCTTTTCTTTTCTCTTCTTTACAGTTGCCATAGAATGTACTTTCCCCCGCCTTATGCTTTCTTCTTGTTCGCAACGGTCTTCTTCTTACCCTTGCGAGTGCGTGAGTTCGTGCGAGTGCGCTGTCCGCGTACAGGCAGGCCCTTCTTATGGCGAAGTCCACGGTAGCTGCCGATATCAATAAGCCGCTTGATGTTCAAGCCTATCTCAGAACGAAGACGTCCTTCAGTCTTATAGTTGTCATCAATGGCTTTGCGCAGTGAAGACAGCTCATCCTCTGACAAATCGTTAATCATCCTGTTGGGATCAATTTTCGTAATCTCACAGAGATGATTTGCTGCAGAACGTCCGATACCATAGATATACGTCAAAGCAATGTTGACGTGCTTGTTTGGGAGATCAACTCCCGAAATACGAGCCATCAGTTACTCCTCAACCCTGTCTTTGCTTATGCTTGGGATTAGAACAGATGATACGGATTACTCCGTGCCGCCTGATCACCTTGCACTTGTCACAAATGGGCTTTACGCTGGTTCTAACTTTCATAAAAGTCCCCCTGAATACTATATGATATAATGCATGCTGAATCATGGCAGTCCGAAGCGGGAGAAACCCGCCATGGACTACAACCCAACATGATATCTCCACCGTTAAAGGTGAAGAATTATATCATAATTAAAACAAAATAATCTAGACCTTTTGCCTTGAATTCCTATGAATTTTACAGACTTCTGGGTCTAATTCCCTTCTTCGTGAAGCCATCATGGTGATGCATCTTAAGAAGGGCCTCAACCTGGGACATCGTATCCAAATCTACACCCACCAGAATCAGGAGTGAGGTGCCTCCCATCAGCATGGCGATTGATGCCGGGAATTTGAAGATAATCTGGATCACCGTCGGAAGAACGGCAATCACAGCCAGATACAATGAACCTGGCAGAATCAGACGGTTCAAAACCCTCTGAAGATATTCTTCCGTCTTGTCAGTCCTGATTCCAGGAATGGAACCGCCGTTTTCACGGATATTCTTTGCGATTTCAGTGGGGTTCAGGGTTACCTGAGTGTAGAAGTATGCAAAGAATATAATCAACAAGACCTGAATGACATTGTACCACAAGCCGAGAGGATTCAAGGCTGCGGAAACCTTCATCAGCCATGTCGCCCGGTTCGAGAAGCTGTTCGCAATCTGAAGCGGGAAGGTCAGGAAGGCTGACGCGAAGATGATCGGGATAACGCCCGAAGGATTGATCTTAAAGGGTATGTAGGTGCTCTGCCCGCCATACATCTTGCGACCAACGACACGCTTCGCATAATGGACCGCAATCTTCCGCTCACCGGACTGCTCGTATACGACAAGGCCGATGATGACGACATACATAAGCAGGGCAACAATGACGAACACAATATTTATGTCGCCGTTGGAAACTGACTTGCCAAGCTCATAGACTGCACTCGGAATGCGGGCAACGATACCGGCAAAAATCAGCATCGAAATGCCGTTGCCGATTCCATGAGCGGTAATCTGGTCACCAAGCCACACGGTAACCATGGAACCGGTTGTAACCGTCAAGACAGCCAGAATGTCAAAGTACACCTTGCTGTCAATAGCGATTGCACCCGGAACCTGCTGGTTAATAGCATCGGCATAGACAGTCAGCGCATACGACTGGATAAGGCAGACAAAAATCGTTCCGATCCTCGTCCACCAGGCAACACGCTGCTGTCCGCCTTCTTCCTGGGCTATCCTTTTCAGCGACGGGAAAATGACCAGCGCAAGCTGCATGATAATCTGCGTTGAGATGTAGGGCATAACGCCCAGCATGAACACAGAGAAACGCTCGAATGCGCCGCCCGCGAAAAAGTCCATATAGCTGGCAAACGCGCTCTCCGCACCGCTTGCAAGGCTGCTGAAGTACTGCAAAAGCAGAGAAGCGTCAATTCCCGGTATGGTAAGAACACTTCCGAGACGGAATATTGCAAGAATGAACAAGGTAAAGAGCATGCGGTCACGCAGTTCCTTAACCTTGAACATATTCGCTACAGGATTGTTTGCCATTTAAAACTCCAAACCCTATTTTTCGGTCTTCTCGGCCTTCTCTTCGACAGCCGCTACCGTTACGCTGCCACCGGCCTTCTCAATCTTCTCTTTTGCAGAAGCAGAAACCTTGTCAACATTCACGGTAAGCTTTTTCGTCAAATCGCCGTCGCCGAGAATCTTAAGGAGGGATGAGGTCTTCTTGAGGAGCCCCTTCGTAACCAGGCTCTCGCGGTCAACCGTCTCTCCGTCGGAATACTTGGCCTCCAGCTCACGAAGGTTGAATACTTCATAGACCTTCTTAAAGGGATAGTTTGAGAAGCCCCGCTGAGCAATCCGCCGGTACAAGGGCATCTGACCACCCTCAAAACCGACATAGGTCTTTCCGCCAGAACGAGACTGCTGACCCTTGTTTCCCCTTCCTGCCGTTGTACCACGGCCTGATGAAGAACCGCGCCCAACAATGCGCTTCTTTTTGTTTGCGCCTACCGGAGCATGCAACTCAAAATCAGCCATTAGTCTATCTCCTCAACCTTTACCAAATGAGAAACTGACTGCACCATGCCACGGATGGCAGGATTGTCGTCCAATTCGTTGGAAGAACTGATCTTCCTGAGCCCGAGGCTGCGGACTGTTGCCTTTTTCTCAGGCTTCTGCCCAATCACGCTCCTCACGAGCGTGACACGTATTTTCTTCGCCATAATCAGCCCCACAAATCGTTAAGTGATCTTCCGCGGTTGTTAGAAACCTTTCCCGCATCCATCATCTTGGATACGGCATCAAAGGTCGCGCGGATAACGTTTACGGACGTCCTGGACCCCTGGGCCTTGGAAATAACATCCGTAATCCCTGCAGCATCCATAACTGCACGAACGGCACCACCAGCCTTAACTCCCGTACCGGGGCAGGCCGGCTTCAACAGAACTTCAGAACTGTTGAACTTGCCGATAACCTCATGCGGAATCGTTCCATTCTTCATCGGTATCGTGACAAGGTTTGCCTTTGCCTTTTCAATGCTCTTGCGGATCGCCTCAGAAACGTCATTCGCCTTTCCGTAACCAAAGCCAATCTTACCCTTCTGATCTCCGACGACCGTCAGAGCTGAAAAAGCCATCTTGCGTCCACCCTTCTTCGTGACGGAAGTGCGGTTCAGCTTAACCAGCTTCTCCACAAAATCGTCAGCGGGCTTCCTTTCTCTCTCTTTATCCCTGTTATTCTGGCGTTCCATAGCCTCTCCTAGAATTCAATCCCGGCCTTGCGGGTACCATCAGCTAGAGCCTTTACGACACCATGGTAAAGATATCCATTGCGGTCGAACACGATTTTAGTGATGTTCTTATCTTTCAGGCGTGCTCCAAAAGCCTCTCCCAATTTTGACGCACTCGCAACATTCGCCTTGAGGTCTATGAAATCCTTCTCAAGAGTCGAGATAGCGGCAAGGGTCTTTCCCTCGTCATCATTTATGACCTGCGCATACAGATTGCGTCCGCTCCTGAAAACGGTCATGCGGGGACGCTCGGCAGTTCCATAAATAGACTTGCGGATATGAATCTTCCTGTGCAGCCTTCTGCGCTGTTTATCACTCAGTTTCCTAAACATATCACTACCCCTTATTTCACGCCGGTCTTACCGACTTTGCGCCTAATGACTTCGTTATCATAGCGGATACCCTTGCCCTTATAGGGCTCAGGCATGCGCAGCTTGCGAATCTGGGCACAATACTCACCGACCTTCTGCTTGTCGATACCTGCAACGGTAATCTTTCCTTCCTTATCAACCGTAACCGTCAAACCTTCGGGAATGACAGCAATGAACTCAGTTGAATAGCCGAGGTTCATGACAAGGTTTTTGCCCTGCACCTCAGAGCGATAACCGACGCCCGTCACAACGAGGGTCTTGCTGAAGCCCTGTGAAACGCCGACAACCATATTATGGATAAGGCTGCGGTACAGACCATGGGCTGCATTTGCATTCTGAGAGCCGTCGGAAGGAGTAAGGACGACATTTCCATCCTTTACTTCAACCTTCACGAGCTTGCCGAAGTCCTGCTTCAGCTCACCCTTCGGGCCCTTCACGCTTATGACCTGTCCGGCGACATTTACCGTAACTCCCTGCGGAAGCGCAATAGGAAGTTTTCCAATCTTAGACATACTGCAATCTCCTATTAAACACTACCAGACTTTGCAGATCAACTCGCCACCGACCATCTTTTCAGAGGCCTTCTTGCCAGTCGTCACACCGCTAGAAGTTGAAACGATCAATGTACCGTAGCCGTTATAGACACGGGGCATGTCCCTGTATCCCGAGTACACGCGGCGTCCAGGGGTTGAAATCTTATTCATTCCGTGGATGACGGACTCATTGGAATCATCATATTTCAAGAAAATGCGGATGATATTGTGACCATCGTCATCCTGAACCTTCTTGAAGTTTTTGATATACCCTTCGTTCTTCAGGATTTTTACAATCTCAAGCTTCATCTTGGAAGTGGGGACATCCACCTTCTCATGACGAACTTTTGCCGCATTCTGGATTTTTGCAAGCATATCTGCTACTGGATCTGAAGCTGCCATCTCTTATACTCCTGCCATACTACCATGACGACTTTGTGACGCCGGGTAAAAGGCCTTCACTAGCCAATTTGCGGAAGCAAATACGACACATCTTATACTTGCGCAAATATCCGTGGGGACGACCGCAAATCTTGCACCTGTTATATTTACGGGTACGATACTTCGGTGTTTTTTCTGACTTAAGTATCAATGATTTCTTTGCCATAACCTATTCCTTATTTCCTGAATGGCATACCGAACTTCGTAAGCAGGGCACGAGCTTCATTATCCGTAGGAGCGCTAGTAACGATACTTATATTCATACCAGAAATCTTAACAATCTTATCGAAATCGATTTCCGGGAAGATAATCTGTTCAGTTATACCAAGAGAGAAGTTTCCGTGGCCATCAAAACCGGTGGACTTGATTCCGCGGAAATCCTTAACGCGGGGAAGGGCGACATTGATAAGGCGGTCGAGGAACTCATACATGATGTTTCCGCGAAGCGTGACCATCGCGCCAATCTCGTTTCCTTCACGAAGCTTGAAGTTTGCAATACTTTTCTTTGCTCTTGTCTTAACAGCTTTCTGTCCGGTAATCTGAGTAAGATCTGTTACTGCAGCATCAAGAAGTTTCTTATTCGTGAGAGCCTCGCCAACACCCATATTGACAACTACCTTTTTAATGGCAGGAATCTGCATAACGGATGTATATCCCTGCTCCTTGAAGAGCTCGGGGGCAATTTTTTCCTTATAGACTTTCTTAAGCCGTGGTACGTAATTTTCCATTACAGTGCTTCTCCACACTTGCGGCAGACACGAATTTTCTTGTCGCCGTCAATTTTATATCCAGCCTTAACGGGCCGTCCGCACTTCTTGCAGACCAACATCACATTAGAGATGTCAAGGGGTGCTTCAACTTCAGCGATTCCACCAGCATCCTGCTGGCTCCTGCGCTTAATTGCCTTCTTGACCAGGTTTGCACCGCTCACGATGACTTTTGCCGTGTTCTCTTTCCTGATCACACGGACAACCGTACCGCGCTTGCCCTTGTCCTTTCCGGCAACAATCTCAACATTGTCGTCCTTATGAATCTTATACTTCACTGCCATGATGAATCTCCTTAAAGAACCTCAGGAGCAAGCGATACGATCTTCATATAGTCCATATCACGGAGCTCACGGGCGACAGGTCCAAAAATGCGCTTTCCCTTCGGATTCTTGTCAGCATCCACAAGAACGCAGGCATTGTCATCAAAACGGATATAGGTTCCGTCTGCGCGGCGATACTCCTTCGACACGCGAACGATGACTGCCTTCTGGATTGTTCCAGCCTTAATCGTAGATGTCGGAATCGCTTCCTTAACAGCTACCACAACAATGTCACCGATACCGGCATAGCGGCGGTGCGTACCGCCGAGTACCTTAATAACCTGTACCATCTTGGCTCCGGAGTTATCGGCAACGACCAGATTTGACTGCATCTGAAGCATATACTTTCCCTCGCCTTACTTGGCACGCTCGATAATCTTATCGAGGTACCAGTGCTTATCCTTGCTTATCGGTGCGCACTCAACGATGCGGACCGTATCTCCCGTGTGAGCCTCATTCTTTTCATCATGAGCCTTGCACTTCTTGGTGCGGGAAACATACTTCTTGTAAAGGCTGTCCATCTTCTTGGTTGCGATAGAAACAACGATGGTCTTGTCCATCTTGTCACTCGTCACGATACCAACGAAAGACTTCTTGTTGCCCTTTTCCTTCTGAACATTCTGATTTTCCACAGTTCAGCTCCTACTTAGCGGCGGTCACTGACCGGACCGCCTCAACAGCCTTTGCCCGCATTTCCTCGAGCTCATGCTGATGAATAAACGTATTAAGACGGGCAATCTCATGCCGCATCTGCCTTTTCTGCATCGGATTGTCTACATGGCCGACGACCATCTGGAAGCGCAGATCCATGTATTCTTTCTTCAGCTCGTCCCTCTTCGTGATCATCTCAGAATAAGAGAGCTTCTTGTCTTCAGATTTCTTATACTTCTTTGAACCAGCCATCTCTTACCCCTTAGTCAACTGTCGGACGGAAAGCAATCTTCGTCTTAATCGGAAGCTTGCTCGCAGCAAGAACCATTGCCTTTTCTGCAAGCTTCAAATCAACACCGCCAATCTCGAACAGGACGTTACCCGGCCTGACGACGGCAGCCCAGAACTCCGGGGCACCCTTTCCCTTTCCCATGCGGGTATCAGCAGGCTTCTTGGAAACCGGCTTGTCAGGGAATACACGCGTCCACATCTGTCCCTGCCTGTTGATGCAGCGGTTGATGGCAACGCGGGCAGCCTCGATATGCCTCGCCTTGAGCCAAACCGGCTCGAGGGCAACAAGCGCTATCTCGCCAAAGTCAACATGATTGCCACGGCTGGCATTTCCATGCTCTCTGCCGCGCTGAACTTTGCGGTGCGCAACTCTCTTTGGACTAAGCATTTTCTACATTTCCTCCCTCGCTCCGATCAGACCGATCAGCCCTCGGTGCGCGAGTTCCCTTACGGTCGGAAGAGCGGTCACGACGCGGTCTCTTGGACGTATCATCGCTTTCTTCGATCCTCTCACGGCCATAGTTCATTCCATTATAAACCCAAACCTTTACGCCAATCTTGCCGTAGGTAGTCAAGGCCTCATAAAAACCATAGTCAATATCCGCACGGAGCGTATGAAGGGGAACACGTCCCTCCTTGTGCTCTTCTGAGCGGGTCATATCTGCACCGCCGAGACGGCCGGAGATACGAACTTTGATTCCCTGGGCACCGCCCTTGATGGCGTTCGCCGTAGACTGCTTCAAAGCCTTGCGGAAAGAACCGCGGCCGGAAAGCTGGCGGGCGATATTCTGCGCGATAAGAGAAGCATTGATCTCGGCACGTTTTACTTCCTTGATCTTGATGTTGACCTTCTTGGACAACTGCTTCTGAATATCAGCGCTGATTTTTTCAATCGTCGCACCCTTCACACCGATAATCACACCCGGGCGAGCCGTGTGGATGACAATCGTAACGCGCTGCGGGTGACGGACAATCTCAACTTCCGCGATATCAGCATTCTTGCACTCGGGAAGAGAATCGACCAGCTTCCTGATCTTCAGGTCCTCCAGAACGAGATCCGCATACTCGCGCTTGTCAGCATACCAGCGTGACTGCCATGTCTTGTTAATACCAAGACGTAATCCGATAGGACTTACTTTCTGACCCATTTTACTTTACCGCCTTCTCGTCAACTATAACCGTGATATGGCACATACGGCGAAGAAGCTGATCAGCACGACCGCGTCCGCGGAACCACACCCTCTTGAGCCGAGGACCTTCATCAATGCGAATTTCCTTCACATACAGCATATCTTCATCAAGTTGCTTGTTCTTGTACAAAGCATTCGCCACAGCAGACTTCAGCGTCTTGCCGATGAGCTTTGCTCCCTTCTGGGGCATAACCTCAAGCATAGCAGCCGCTTCAGTGCAGGAACGCCGCTTTATGACGTTAGCTACAGGACGAACCTTTGTAGGTGACGCGATAAGGAACTTTGACTTAGCAACATAGCCGGTCTTTGCCGGCAAATCTTCCCGTTTCGGCCTCTGATTCTTCGGAAAGGCCTTTGTAGATTCTGCCATCTTATTCCACCTTGCTATTATTTAGAAGCAGTCTTATCACTGCCGCCATGTCCCTTGAACGTGCGCGTCGCAGCAAACTCACCGAGCTTGTGCCCGACCAAGTTCTCCGTGATATACACAGGAATCCATGACTTTCCGTTGTGGACTGAAATGGTATTTCCGACCATCTCAGGAATTATCGTAGAGCAGCGAGAATAGGTCTTGATGATCTTCTTTTCAGAAGAAGTAGACTTGTTCATCTCTGCGACTTTCTTAAAGAGCGACTTTTCTACAAAAGGCCCCTTCTTAACAGATCTTGACACTTTGAACTCCTATCCTACTTGGAACGGCGGCTGATGATAAAGCGGCTTGAAGTCTTCCGCTTATTGCGCGTCTTGTAACCACGGCAAGGCTGTCCCCACGGAGTAACGGGATGATGTCCCTTTCCTGCTCCTTCTCCACCACCAAGCGGGTGATCGACAGGGTTCATTGCCATACCACGGACGGTAGGACGGATACCACGCCAACGGCTGCGGCCGGCTTTTCCAAGCTTGGTGTTCATGCGGTCTTCATTGCCGACAACACCAATCGTCGCATAGCACTTTGCATTAATCCTGCGAAGTTCACCGGAAGGAAGGCGAATCGTAACATACTCACCCTCTTTTGCAGAAATCAAGGCACTCGTACCGGCAGAACGGACAAGCTGTCCACCGCGGCCCAGCGTCAACTCGATGTTGTGCACCGTAAATCCGACCGGAATGGCAGAAAGCGGCAGGGCATTTCCCACGGTGGGAGCTGCATTTTCGCCAGCCATAATCTTCTGGCCGACAGTCAGTCCCTTCGGAGCAATGATATAGCGCTTATCACCGTCAGCATAGAAAATCAAGGCAATGTTAGCACTCCTGAACGGATCGTACTCAATCGTCTTAACCGTTCCAGGAATACCATGCTTCGTGCGCCTGAAATCGATATCCCTATATTTCCTCTTGTGACCACCACCCTTGTGGCGGACAGAAATCCTTCCACCTGCGCCGCGACCACCATGGCGGTTCATACCATGGGTCAGGCTTTTCTCGGGTTTATCGGCCGTCACTTCTTCACGAACCAAGTCAACCCTTGTCCGTGTACCTTTTGAATAAGGCTTAAATACCTTAAGAGCCATAACGTTCCCCTTATCTCTCATTCAAAGGCTCAAGCGCCTTCGAACACCTTGATTGTTTCACCAGGAGCAAGCTTGACGATTGCCTTCTTCCAGGCAGCAGTCTTGCCAAGCTTTCCACGAACACGCTTCTCCTTCCCGCGGACGTTCATAACGGTGCAGGAAAGAACCTTTACATTGAACAGACGGCGGACAGCCTCTTTAATCTGAATCTTGTCAGCCGACGGAAGCACCTTGAAAGTATACTTGTTCTGCTCGCGCAGCATGTTCGCTTTCTCAGTCAGCACTGGTTCGATAAGAATATCTTCGTAATTCATTACTCAGCCTCCAGTCCTGCATAGAATTCAGACAAGTTCTTTGCAGCTCCCTCGAGCATAATGATCTTCCTCGCGTAGAAGAGGTCATGTGCACAAAGGCGGTTGTAGGTCAGAAAGTGGAGCGTCGGAATATTGCGTCCGGCACGCTTGATCATCTTGTCATCATCCTTCAGGAGAAGGACGGTGCGCGTATCCTTGGCAAAGTTATTCAGAATCTTAACCAAATCCTTTGTCTTTCCGCTTTCAACCGTGAAATCTTCAATAACCGTCAGCCTGTCATTCTGGGCCTGCAGGCTCAGGATGGACTTCATTGCAAGCCGCTTTTCCTTCTTGGGGATTGCGTAGCTGTAATCACGGGGCTTCGGTCCAAAGATTGTTCCTCCGCCAACCATAATCGGTGACTTCTTATCTCCGCGGCGGGCATTTCCCGTTCCCTTCTGCTTGTAAGGCTTTGCATTGCTGCCGTGAACCTCAGCCCTTGTCTTTGTACAGGCGGTTCCAACCCTTCTGTTTGCTAATTCGTTCGTGATGGCATAGTAAATGACATCCTCATTTACCGGAAGATTAAAAATCTTGTCGTCAAGATTAATAGTCCTCAACTCCTTGCCATCGACTGAATAGACTTTCTTTTCCATAGTATCCTATTCCTCGACCTTACTTCTTAACAGCAGCCTTGACAATAAGGGTTCCGTTCTTGATACCAGGAACAGCACCACGGACCATCAAAACTGAAAGCTCAGGGTCAACTTTGACGATCTTCAAATTCTGCACCGTCACGCGCTCATGTCCCATACGTCCGGCCATCTTGCAGTTCTTCAGCGTGTGTCCCGGCGTCGTACAGCATCCGGTTCCGCCAGCCTCGCGGTGGAATTTTGAACCATGAGACTTGCGTCCACCATGGAATCCCCACCTCTTCATGACGCCCTGAAAGCCCTTACCTTTTGAGGTCGCGGTAACATCGATGAATGAAACATCATTGAACAGCTCTACGCCCAGCGTATCGCCAACCTTGACTTCGCTGCCAAAATCACGGAACTCCTTGAGCTTGCTCTTCGGAGTCACCCCTTCGGGGAACTGGTTCGCAATGCGATGATGCTTTTCGTCTTTGGCGAGGACACCTTTCTTAAACTCACCAACACCAAGCAGCACGGCATCATATCCGAACTTTTCCTGTGTCTTCGTAGCAATGACCGTGTTAGGATCGACGTGGATCACGGTAACAGGCGTCAAGTTTCCGCTTTCGTCAAACACCTGTGTCATTCCTACTTTTTTTGCTATCAGACCTTTCATCTGAACACTCCTATCAGCCGCCATCCCAGATCCCAGGGACCGTACTGTTTTTATTTCAGCAGAAGCAAAGCTTACTGCTTGATTTCTACATCTACACCTGCAGGAAGCTCAAGCTTCATCAGTGAATCCATAACATCCGCACTCGGGTTATAGATATCGATAAGACGCTTGTGCGTCCTCATCTCAAACTGCTCGCGCGACTTCTTGTTTACAAAGGGTGAACGAAGGACCGTCACCTTGTTGATACGGGTCGGAAGCGGGATCGGTCCAGAAACCGTTGCACCTGCATTCTTCACCTGCTGCACGATGTCTTTTGCACTCTGATCGATAAGCGCCACGTCAAAAGCACGAAGCCTTACGCGAATCTTGCCGTTTGCCATCATTTACTCCTGAAACGGCAGCTGCCCGTCTGCATCTTGCAGAAGAACAGCTGCCATCAATATCAAATTACCAGCTCAAAAGCCCGGACTACTCGATAATCTTCGTTACCTGTCCAGAAGCGATCGTGTGGCCACCCTCGCGGATAGCAAGCTTCAGTCCCTGATCCATAGCGATCGGGTGGATAAGCTCACCGATAATCTTAACGTTGTCACCCGGCTTTACCATGTCAACACCAGCCTCGAGCTCGACCGTACCAGTGATGTCCGTCGTGCGGAAGTAGAACTGGGGGCGATAACCGGTGAAGAAGGGGCTATGGCGTCCGCCCTCTTCCTTTGAGAGAACGTAGATCTGAGCCTCGAACTTCGTGTGGGGCTTGATGCTTCCCGGAGCAGCGAGAACCTGTCCGCGGATAACATCCTTCTTCTCAACACCGCGGAGGAGGATACCGGCGTTATCTCCGGCCATACCCTCAGACAGGGTCTTGTTGAACATCTCGATACCGGTAACGGTAGAGCTCTGAGTCGGGCGGATTCCAACGATCTCAACGGGGTCGTTGAGCTTAACGACACCGCACTCGATACGGCCGGTAACAACCGTTCCGCGTCCAGTGATCGTGAAGATGTCCTCAATCGGCATCAGGAAGGGCTTCTGATCATCGCGGACAGGATCATCGAACCAAGTGTCCATCGTTGAAAGCAGCTCTTCAATGCACTTCGTATTGTCAGGATTGTCAGACTCGTTCAAAGCCTTGAAAGCAGACCCCTTCACAATGGGGGTGTCCTCTGAGAAGCCGTACCCCTTAACAGTGTCGCGGACTTCCTCTTCAACGAGGTCAACCAGCTCAGGATCATCAACAAGGTCAACCTTGTTCAGAAAGACGATGATCTTCGGAACGCCGACCTGGCGGGCGAGCAGCAGGTGCTCCTTCGTCTGGGGCATAACTGAATCAGGGGCAGAAACGACCAGAATGGCGCCGTCCATCTGGGCAGCACCGGTAATCATGTTCTTAACATAGTCGGCATGTCCGGGGCAGTCGATGTGGGCATAGTGCCTCTTGTCTGACTGATACTCCAGGTGGCGGCTGTTGATGGTAATACCACGAGCCTTCTCCTCGGGAGCATTGTCAATCTCATCATACTTCAACACCTTGTCGCCGTACTTCTTTGCGCAGTATGCCGTGATAGCTGCGGACAGCGTGGTCTTACCATGGTCAACGTGACCGATGGTTCCAACGTTCATGTGAGGTTTAGTTCTTTTGAACTCTTCCTTTGCCATGATTTTCTCCTTGCCTACAGGTTTCTCCTGCGGCATGTATAGGTTGAATGTGTTGCACTTTAAGCCAGAAAACAACACCGCAAAAACCAAGCGGCGACGTTTTCGCAGACACACTTTAACCAAAATAATGAAAACTGGCAGATAGCAGTGAGAACAACAGGGTGTGAAAAAACGGGCACCATGTGCTGCCCCATACCGTTCGGAGCAGTCGGCCGACACCACCTATCATTATCATCTATCTGACAACCGGTTTGGCATCCAGAGCCTCTCATCGGGAACCTCCGGACATCCTTCTCTTCAAACTGTCAACGGCAATTTGCGAATATCCGTGTGCAGGCATCCTGAAAGTTCCCGCAGCCGAAACAGAAGGAACTGACTTTACGGATCCCGCCGGGCAACGCATGCGTCACCCGCCCGACATTACAAAGACCAATGCTGAAAGGCCTGACCGGCACATTCAGCCGTCGCAAAAACGCGACATAGACAGTGCCACATTTATATACTTTTTATAAATTTATTGCAAGGGTTTAACGGCATTTTCTTCTAAAAAAAGCAAAAAAACGCAAAAAAAAGGCACCCGGAACAAATCCAGGTGCATTTCTGCTGCACAGAAAACCTACCAGCGGTAGTGGGCAAATGCCTTGTTGGCCTCTGCCATCTTGTGCATGTCTTCCTTCTTCTTGTATGCCGTACCGGTATTGTTGTAGGCATCAAGCAGCTCGGCAGAAAGCGTTTCTGCCATGCCGTGACCGGATCGGTTGCGGGCAGCGGCAATCATCCACCGCATCGCAAGCGCCTCGCGGCGGGCATCGCGGATTTCGACCGGAACCTGATAGGTTGCACCACCGACGCGACGGCTCTTAACCTCCACGACCGGCTTTACGTTATCAAGCGCCTTCAGGAACACCTCAAGGGGCTCCTTGTCAGTCTTGCCCTTCAGCTTGTCAAGTGCATCATACACGACATTCAGACAGGTCTGCTTCTTGCCGTCAAGCATCATGCGGGTGACGAACTTCGTAATGACCGGGCTATTGTACTTTCCGTCGGGCATAACCGGGCGGTTAATTGATTTCTTATGTCTTCCCATAGTCTATCTCCCGTTTCCTTATGCCTTCGGCTTCTTGGCACCGTACTTAGAGCGGCCGCGCTTGCGTCCGTCAACACCAAGCGTATCCTTCGTTCCGCGGATGATATGATAGCGGACACCAGGAAGATCCTTGACACGTCCACCACGGACGAGAACGACAGAGTGCTCCTGCAGGTTATGCCCGATTCCCGGAATATATGCAGTCACTTCAATTCCATTGCTCAAGCGGACACGAGCAATCTTTCTCAAAGCCGAGTTCGGCTTTTTCGGGGTCTGCGTCATGACGCGCGTACAGACACCACGCTTCTGCGGACAGGACTCAAGTGCGGGAGCTTTCGTCCTGTTGGCAGCGGACTTGCGTCCCTTGCGTATCAACTGATTTATTGTAGGCATTGGCCTTTTCTCCTATTCTTACCGCCGGCAGCACCCCGGCTAAAATAATAAGTTCTTCTATTATACCGAATTCCCCCTCTTTCCGTCAAGGGAATTCCAGGGGAATCGGGACAAATTGCAGGACAATCCTTCAGAAAAGACGCCCTGCTCCACAGGCAGCCGCTGCTAGTCCTCGTCGGAAACGGATGCCAGATTCACGTCGAGACTCTCACGGCGGTCCTCTTCAGCCTGCCGCTCCCGCTCCTCTTCAATGCGGCGCAGGGCAAGAATCTCTTCCATCTTTGCGTCAAGGTCTTCGCTCGAGCTGTCGGACAGCTTCACGTGCGAATACTGCCGCATACCCGTACCGGCGGGAATCATGTGGCCGATAATCACGTTCTCCTTCAGGCCGCGCAGGTGGTCGACAGACCCCTTGATTGCCGCCGTCGTAAGGACGCGGGTCGTCTCCTGGAAAGAAGATGCGGAAATGAAGGAATCCGTTCCGAGTGCTGCCTTGGAAATACCGAGGAACATCGGCTTCGCAATTGCCGGCTCTCCTCCGTCCTTTGCAACACGCTCGTTTTCAGCCCTGAACTCCCACTTGTCAACCTGATCACCGAAGATGAACTTCGTGTCACCAACCTTGACAATCTCGACCTTCTTGAGCATCTGCCGGATGATGATACCGATATGCTTGTCGTTTATCTTAACGCCCTGAGCACGGTAGACGGACTGAATCTGATCCATCAGGAAGTTCTGCAGTTCGTTCTCACCGCGGATCTCAAGGACCTCGTGCGGATCGGCAACACCGTCGCAGAGCATTTCGCCCGCTTCAACCCAGTCGCCGTCGCGGACAAGAAGCCGCTTCGTCATCGGAATCAGGTGATCAATCTTCCGCTCGTACTCGCCTTCAATCCTGATGGTCCGCTTCCCCTTCACGATCTTGCCGAACTTGACGGTACCGGCAATCTTCGCAAGGACCGTCGGATCCTTGGGCTTACGTGCCTCAAACAGCTCGGAGACGCGCGGCAAACCGAGCGTAATGTCGTTCGCCTTTTTCGCCGCCTTCGCAATGGAAGCAAGGTTTTCACCCTGGGAAACACTCTGCAAATCATCCACAAGCAGACGGGCACCGGTCGGCATGTAGTAGCTTCCGAGCTCATTACCGGCATCATCGGTAATGGTGAGGCGGGGCTGCTTCGTATCCAGGTGCAGGGCACTGATGTATTTGTTGACGTGCTCGGTTTCTTCGTCTTTCTTGGACTCAAGGGTTTCACCCTCAATGATGTCATCGTAATGGACGATACCGGACTGCTCGGCAATAATCGGTTCGTTGTGAGCCTCAAACTTACCGACCGGGGTTCCGCCGGACACAACGCATTCTGCCTTTACAAAATCCTTGTAAATCGTCGAACCGTTCTCGATCGTGATGTTCTGGTCATTGCTGACCAGGTACAGGGTCTTGCCATCGTCCTTTATCATCACGAATCCAGAGTCGGAAGCAAGTATATCCTGTCCCTTCCGGCTGATGATGACATTATCCTTACGGACGTAAGCACCGTCCTTTACGACCACCTCGTCGCCGCTTTCAACCGTGTAGCGGTTGAACAGCTTCGTGACGACCATAAGGCCGCGGCGGGTAAAGAGCCGGTCACCGTTTTCCTTCTCAACGTAGCCCGGATATTCGTCACTTTCAAGCTTATCCTTCGTCTTACGGCCGGTGACGCTCTTAATATAGACATCATACTTCATCTTGATGCTGTTGTCGTCAGACGTCGTTTCGGCAGCACCACCCGTATGGAAGGTACGGAGTGTCAGCTGGGTACCCGGCTGTCCGATGGACTGGGCCGCAATCGTTCCGACTGCTTCACCGACTTCGACGAGCTTGTTGCGGGCAAGATCCTTACCGTAGCACTTGACGCAGATGCCGTAACGGCTCTCACAGGTCAATACCGTACGCAGGCGGACCTTCTCGACACCGGCTTTATCAATTTTCTTCGCAAGCTCCTCATCGATGTACTGGTTCACATTGCACAAAAGCTCGCCGGAAACCGGATCAAGCACGCGTTCTATCGAATAGTGCCCCTCTATGCGGCTCGCCAGCGACTCAACTACCGTCTCTCCATCCTTGATGGCGGTATAGTCAATACCGTTAATCGTACCGCAGTCCTCCTCGTTGACGACGACATTCTGCGAAACGTCGACAAGGCGGCGGGTCATGTATCCTGCATCTGCAGTCTTAAGGGCCGTATCGGACAGTCCCTTGCGGGCACCGTTCGTTGAAATGAAGAACTCAATGACGGAAAGTCCTTCCTTGAAGTTTGCGCGGATCGGCAGCTCAATGATGTCTCCGTTCGGCTTCTGCATCAGACCGCGCATTGCGGCAAGCTGAGAAATCTGCTTCTTGGAACCGCGGGCACCGGACGTTGCCATCATGTAAATCGTGTTGAAGCCGTCCTTGTCCTTTGCAAGGTTGTCCATCATGATGTTGGTCAGCTTGTCATTCGCCTTGGTCCAGACATCAATGACGCGGTCATAGCGGTCATTCTGGGTAATGACACCGTCAGAGTACTGCCTGACGATTTTTTCAACTTTCCTGTCCGCTTCGTCAACGATGGTTTTCTTTTCCTCAGGAACAAGAATATCATCCATTGAGAGCGTTGCGCCGAAGAAGGTCGCATTCTTGTAACCGACATCCTTGATCGCATCGAGCATCTTAATCGTCAGCCATGCACCCTTTGCATGGTACACATCCTCGATCATCGAACGGAGCTTCTTGTCGTTCATCTGCTCGTTATAGTAGTCAACCTCATCGGGCATCGCCTCGTTAAAGCGGAGGCGGCCGGCAGACGTCAGCACGTACGCGGAATCGGGATTCGGATCGGCATGCACCTGCTTGTTCAGCACGTTCCGGTGCAGCTTGATTTCCGCCTGCCATTCAATGGCACCGGAAGCAGCCGCAAGGCGAACCTCATCGGCGGAACTGAACAGCTTGCCCGTTCCCTTTGCACCCGGCTTGATGCTGGTCATGTAGTAGATGCCCAGAACCATATCCTGTGACGGATAGACGATTGAGTTGCCGTTTGCCGGATCAAGCAGGTTGCGGGCAGACAGCATGAGGGTCCAGCATTCCATCTGGGCAGCCTGCGTCAGCGGAACATGGATAGCCATCTGGTCACCGTCAAAGTCCGCATTGAACGCCTTACAGGCGAGCGGGTGCAGCTTGAGCGCCTTGCCGGGAACAAGGACAGGCTCAAAGGCCTGAATTCCCAGACGGTGCAGGGTCGGAGCACGGTTGAGCATGACGGGATGCTCGCGGACAACCTCGTCAAGAATCGCATAAACCTCGGGAGCCTCGCTTTCCACGAGCGTCTTTGCCTTCTTGATGTTGAAGACAACCCCCTTGTCTACGAGCTTCTTCTGCAGGAATGGCTTGAACAGCTCCAGCGCCATCTTTTCGGGAAGACCACACTGCCAGAGCTTGAGCTCAGGACCGCAGACAATAACGGAACGGCCGGAATAGTCTACGCGCTTTCCGAGCAGGTTCTGCCTGAAGCGACCCTGCTTACCCTTGAGCATATCGCTGATGGACTTGAGCGGACGGTTCGAAGCACCCTTCACGACCTTCTGCCGCTTCGTGTTGTCAAAGAGGGCGTCCACCGCCTCCTGCAGCATGCGCTTCTCGTTCCGGACAATGACGTCCGGGGCAGAAAGCGAAAGCAGCCGCTTCAGGCGGTTATTGCGGTTAATGACGCGGCGGTACAGATCGTTCAGGTCTGACGTCGCAAAGCGGCCTCCGTCCAGCTGAACCATCGGGCGCAGTTCCGGCGGAATCACCGGAATCACGTCCAGAATCATCCAGCTCGCCTTGTTGCCGGAAGCCCGGAAATCCTCGACAATGCTGATCCGCTTGAGGAGGCTCTTGTCGCTCTTAGCCCCCTTCTCAATCATCTTGGCACGCAGCTCAGCTGCAAGGGCATCAAGATCCAGGTTATCAAGCAGGGTCTTGATTGCCTCGGCACCCTGACCGGCAGAGAAAGAGCCGTTATAGCGCTCAACGGCAGAATTGTATTCATCTTCCGTCAAAAGCTGGTTTTTCTTCAGGTCCGTATCACCCGGATCCGTTACGATATACTTCTCGTAATAGAGGACCGAGCGCAGGGCCGCCATCTGCAGGTCAAGCAGCTTACCCATGCGGCTCGGAGAAGCATGATAGTACCAGATATGGCTGACCGGAGCCGCAAGCTCAATGTGGCCGGTGCGCTCACGGCGGACCTTGAAGTGCGTTACCTCAACGCCGCAGCGGTCGCAGACAATACCCTTGTAGCGGACGCTCTTGAACTTACCGCAGTAGCACTCCCACTCCTTCGTCGTACCGAAAATACGTTCACAGAACAGACCTTCCCGCTCGGGGCGGAGGGTCCGGTAGTTTATCGTTTCCGGTTTCTTAACCTCTCCGTACGACCAGGCCCTGATCGTATCAGGAGAGGACAGCTTTATCTTTAAACTTGCAAAATCCTGAATATCACGCATTTCACGCATTCTCATTCTCCTTGTCGAAACCGGATCCGACCTTGTTGATAATATCCTGCTCGCGTTCAGTCAAGGCAATCCGCTTACCCTTATCATCATAAATCGTGAAATCCAGGGCAAGACCGCGAAGCTCCTGCACAAGGACATTGAATGACTCGGGCACGCCGATCATCATGCTCGGCTCGCCCTTAACCAGAGACTCGTAGGCCTTCGACCGTCCCGTCATGTCGTCAGACTTAATCGTCATCATCTCCTGCAGGGTATTCGCAGCACCGTATGCCTCCAGGGCCCAGACTTCCATTTCTCCGAGCCTCTGTCCTCCGAACTGCGCCTTTCCGCCGAGCGGCTGCTGGGTAACAAGCGAGTAAGGTCCGGTTGAACGGGCATGCATCTTGTCGTCAACAAGGTGATGCAGCTTCATGAAGTAGATGACACCGACAAAAATCGGATTGACAAAGGGCTCTCCGGTCAGACCGTCGTGGACAATCTGCTTGCAGTCGGGACTCAGGCCCGCCTCGCGCAGCTTGTCGGCAATCTGCTCCTGGCTCGGCGTCTGGAATGCCGGCGAGTCGTACCATTCGTTCAGAATCATACCGGCACGGCCAAGCTCGCTTTCCATTATCTGTCCGATGTTCATACGGGACGGAACGCCGAGCGGATTCAGGCACACGTCAAGCGGGGTACCGTCTTCCAGATAGGGCATATCCTCGATCGGGAGGATGCGGGCAACGACACCCTTGTTTCCGTGGCGTCCTGCCATCTTGTCACCGACGACGAGCTTACGCTTGTCGGCGATGATAACCTTAACGACCTCGTCAACACCGGGGTTAAGCTCATTGCCTTCCTTGCGGCTCAGGCGCTGAATGTCAATGACGACGCCTTCAACTCCGTGCGGCAGGCGCAGGGAAGAATCGCGGACTTCCTTTGCCTTTTCACCGAAAATCGCATTGAGCAGCTTGAATTCCGGTGTCGTTTCGCTGTCATTCTTGGGCGTTACCTTACCGACGAGGATATCGCCAGAACGGACCTTTGCACCGACGCGGACGATTCCTTCGGCGTCAAGGTTGTCCAGGGTCTTTTCCGCCGTGTTCGGTACATCGCGGGTAATCTTTTCGGGTCCCAGCTTGGTCTCGCGGATTTCGGTCGAGAACTCGTGGATATGAACGGAGGTGTACATGTCCTCCTTGACGACCCGCTGGCTGATCAGGACGGCATCCTCATAGTTGTAGCCGTTCCAGGGAACAAAACCGACGAGGATATTGCGGCCGAGTGCAAGCTCGCCGTTAAAGGTTGCCGGTCCGTCAGCAATGACCTGACCTGCATCAACATGGTCGCCGACCTGCACGATGGGGCGCTGGTGGTTCACCGTATCGGAGTTCGTCTTCTGGTACTTCAGCAGGATGTACTCATCGTCGGCAACCGTCTTGTCTCTCTTGGCAGCATCGGGGCGGATTTTAATCTTGTCGCTTTCCACCCAGACGACCTCTCCGGCATGCTTCGCCTTGATGAGGACGCCGGAATCGTAGGCGGTCTTGCCTTCCATACCGGTTCCGACGTGCGGAGGCTCGGGGAACAGAAGGGGGACTGCCTGCCGCTGCATGTTGCAGCCCATGAGGGCGCGGTTTGCATCGTCATGCTCCAGGAAGGGAACGAGGGATGCAGAAACGGAAATGACCTGGCGCGGGGACACGTCCATGTAGTTGATGTCCTTCGGCGCGCGGCTCGTATAGTCGCCCTGATGGCGGCAGGAAACCAGCTCCGTCGGGAAGGAACCGTCGCTCTTCATGCCCTCGGTAACCTGACCGATGTAATAGTTGTCCTCATCCATTGCGGTCAGGTACTCGACGTCCTTCGTTGCCTTGCCGTCAACAACCTTGCGGTAGGGCTCTTCAAGGAAGCCGTACTCGTTGACCTTCGTAAAGATGGCGAGCGACACGATAAGGCCGATGTTCGGACCTTCCGGCGTCTCGATCGGGCACATGCGGCCGTAGTGCGTATAGTGAACGTCGCGGACCTCAAAGCCTGCCCGCTCACGGGAAAGGCCGCCCGGTCCGAGTGCGTTCAGGCGGCGCTTGTGCGTCAGCTCTGAAAGCGGGTTACACTGATCCATGAACTGGGACAGCTGTGAAGAACCGAAGAACTCCTTGATGCTCGAAACAATCGGCTTTATGGAAATGAGGTCCTGCGGCTTGATCGTGTCCACTTCCTTCATGTTCATGCGGTCCTTTGCAATCCGCTCCATGCGGGCAAAAGCCGTCTTGAACTGGTTGGTCAAAAGCTCACCGACGGAACGGACACGGCGGTTCCCCAGGTGGTCAATGTCGTCAAGTCCCCGGTCACCGATGTAGACCTCAATCAGGTGCTTCATCGTGAGGATGATGTCGCGCGGAATCAGGACAGTCTCGTCCCCGTTGCCCATACCGACATCCGGCGCGATATCAGGACCGTAATACCCGAAAATCTTGCTGAGCTTATAGCGTCCGACCTTGCCCAGATCATAGCGGCGGTTGGAGAAGAACATCGAATTGATTTCCTTCTCGGCATTCTCAAAGGTCGTCGGTTCACCGGGACGCAGCACCTCATACACCTTGGCAATGCAGTCCTCTTTAGACGGCTCATCAATGTCAGCAGGAACGCCTTCCTTGCTGAACAGAATCTCTTCTTTATCAAAGCAGTTTACGATGATCTCGCTGTCGAGCGAAGGATTCGTTTCGTCCTTTTCCTTCTTGTCCTTGCGGGCATTGAACTCAATGAGCCTGATCTTCGTGATTTCATTGGCGACAAGTTCGTCCACATCGTGGGACTGGAGCTTGTGGCCGGCACGGAAGAGAACCTTTTCCTCGCCCTCTTCGTTCTTGAACGTAACCGGAGCAGCGAGGACACGGTCACGGAGCCCCTCACGGTCCTTCGCTTCAGCGGCAACCTCAACTTCTTCGGTCGTATAGAAACAGTTGATTATCTTTTCACGGGTCGAAAAATCAAAGCCGTCTTTCTCGGGATCACTGATGGCACGGAGGAACACTGTGCCGAGAATCTTCTTCTTGCGGTCAATCTTCGCGTAAATGAGTTCCTTCTTCTGGTCAATCTCAAACTCAAGCCATGAACCGCGGTAGGGAATAATGCGGCTGGAATACACACCCTTGTCATGCTGAAAAATGACTCCCGGAGAACGGTGAATCTGGCTGACAACAACGCGCTCCGCACCGTTCACGATGAAGGTGCCGCGGTCGGTCATGAGGGGCACGTCACCCATGTAGATTTCCTTCTGCATGATCGTGCCGGACTCGTTCAAAATCAGCGAAATGTTCGCCTTGAGCGGCACGTTATAGGTGATGCCCTTTTTCTTGCATTCAATTTCGGAATTCTTAATGTTGTCAAAGTCAAGGCTGTAAGACTCAAACTCGAGCGTCATGCTCTCATCCTGATTCGTAATCGGGAAGGTAGAAGTAAAGACTTCCTGAAGGCCCTGATTCAAAGGCTCCTCGCCCTTGGAAAGCCGTTCCCGCTGAATGAAACTCTCATAGGAAGAAAGCTGGATGTCTACCAGATTCGGAAGGGGCATGAAATCCTTTATATCCTTTCCGATATACTGCCTTACAATCTTTTTGGTCTTTGCGTACATCAAATACCTCGTGTGGTTGCTAGGACTGATACCTCAAGAACCGCAGCAAGCAAAAACTTTGCTCTACACGAGATCATAGGCTCTCACGGAAGTCCCTTCCGTATGGGTGCTGTCAAACCGGTCCCATAATCCGGTTCAAAATGCGTCTAAGACACTGCAAACCTTTGGAGGAAATGCCTCCAAAGGCCTGCAGCATGAGTCAATCAGTATCGTTGTTCTGGAATCGAACGAACGGAAGCAATTTACTTCTTGCTCGCCTTTCCACCGGCAGCCTCGATGTCGGCAATCATCTTGTCGGCATCGGCCTTGGAAACGCCTTCCTTCAAGGGCTTCGGAGCTCCCTCAACGAGAGCCTTAGCCTCGCCGAGGCCCAGACCGGTGATCGTGCGGACGACCTTGATGACGGCAATCTTCTTTGCTGCATCGAAGGAATCGAGCGTAACGGTGAACTCAGTCTGCTCTTCAGCAGCGGGAGCAGCGGGACCGGCAGCAACAGCAACGGGAGCAGCAGCGGTAACGCCGAACTTCTCTTCCATCGCCTTCACCAGATCAGCAGCCTGCTGAACCGTCATGTTCGCAATCGCGTCCAGAATCTCATCATTTGAAAGTGCCATAATTGTCTTCTCCATACAGCCACATCAGTGGCATTTATTGTGCCCCGCAGAGCGAAACCAACGGTAACGCTGCATCTGCTTCGGGCTTTGTTCCGCAGACAGTAATCAGCACATCGAAGCCTGACTGCGGTTTTTGTTACGTGCTTCCGGCCAGACCTTATGCGGTCGGAGCCTCGGCCTTTGCCTCTTCGGCAGCGGGAGCTGCTTCAGCAGCATCTGCGCCTGCACCACCCTTCTTCTCGACGTAAGCCTGCAGGGTTGCGGCGAGCTGACGGGCAGGTCCGTTGATTGCGGACATGAGCATTGCAATGAGCTGCTTCTTCCCGGGCAACTTTGAGAAAGCCTCGATCTTTGCCTGATCGTAGACTTCCTTCTCAACCCAGGCGCCCTTCACGTCAAGGGACGGTGCCTCTTTCTTGAAGTCAAAGAGAATCTTTGCGACTTCGTTGGCATCTTCCTTGACCATCGCAATGGCGGTCGGTCCCTTGAGGTATTCCGACACGGCATCAATCTTCATCTCGTCAAACGCAACGCGGGCAAAGTTATTCTTGAAAACCTTGAGCTGTGCATTCTTCTCGCGCAGGCTGTGGCGGAGCTTCGTAATCTGCTCAACCGTCAGTCCACGGTAATCGGCGAAAATGAAATCCTCATAGCCAGAAAGGATCTTCCTGGTCTCTTCGATGGCAGCCGTCTTGGCCGGCTGAAGCTTCTTTGCAAGTACTGCCATTAGGCTTCCTCCTTGTGGTCAATCCATACTCCAGGTCCCATCGATGAACTCAGGGAAACAGAACGGATGAAATCTACCTTTGCGGTTGCCGGCTTCTTGCGGTCAAGCTCCGTCAGGAAGACGGAAATGTTCTCGGCGGTATCCTTGGGATCCATGGAAACCTTTCCGACCGGGATATGCACGACTCCGCCCTTGTCAGCGCGGAACTCAGTGCGTCCCTTCTTGAGCTCGGCAACAGCCTTCGCAATGTCATTCGTAACGGTTCCGGTCTTGGGGTTCGGCATGAGGCCCTTGCGGCCCAGCACCATACCCAGACGACCGACGTCCTTCATCATGTCGGGAGTAGCAACGGCGATATCAAAATCGGTCCAGCCACCCTTTACCTTCTCAATGAACTCCGTGGAACCGGCATAGAGGGCACCGGCATCCTTTGCTTCCTGAACCCGCTCATCCTTACAGAACACGAGGACGCGCTTCTCACCGGCAAACTGGTGGGGGAACACGAGCGTGTCGCGGACAGACTGGTTCTTCTCCAGGTGCAGGCTTACGGAAAGCTCAACCGTCTCGTCGAACTTCACGTAATGAAGATCCTTCACCAGCTTTGCTGCCTCGGCGATGGAATACTTCTTAGCGGGGTCATATTTCTTCAATGAATCAACATACTTCTTTCCGTGCTTCATTACTTGGCCTCCACTTCAACACCCATGCTGCGGGCAGTTCCGGCGATAATCTTCTTCGCAGCCTCAAGGTCATTTGCATTGAGATCAGGGAGCTTTGTCTTTGCAATCTCCTCAAGATCCTTCTGCTTGAGCGTACCGACCTTGTCGCGGAGCGGGTTACCGGATCCTTTCTGGATGCCGACAGCCTTGCGGATAAGAACCGCCGCGGGGGGCGTCTTAAGGATGAATGTAAATGATTTGTCCTGATAGACCGTGATGACAACCGGGATAATCAATCCCTTTTCCATCTTCTTCGTACGGTCATTGAACTCCGTGACGAACTTGGGGGCAGGAACACCGTGCGGTCCCAAGGCAGGTCCAATCGGAGGAGCCGGCGTCGCAGCACCTGCAGGGCACTGCAGTTTAATGATAGCCGTCACCTTTTTCTGAGCCATAATGTATCTCCTGATGTGGTAGTAGCGAAGGGCCTTTGTCCAACGGACCGGATCCCTTCTCCCATATTTTCAGGGCTGCAGGCATGCCTGCGCCCGTCAAATGACAACAGTTAAATCTTTTCGACCTGGGTCACATCGACCTCGACGGGGGTCGCGCGGCCAAAAATCTGTACGTTGACACGGAGCTTGTTCTTGTCGGCAAGAATCTCTTCCACTGTACCGCTGAAGGTTGCGAAAGGTCCTTCCGTAATCTTTACCCTGTCGTTGATATCGAAATCCTGCTGGATGAAGGCAGCCTTGTCGCCCTTCACCTCGCCGGTCTGCAGGCGGATCTTGTTGTATTCGGCATCTGAAATGGGCTTCGGACGCTCCGTCGGCTTCGTACCGACAAAACCGTTTACACCCTGAATTTTCCTGATTTTTGCGCAGGGATCCTTCCAGCCCTTCTGAGCACCCGTACCGTCAGCTTCCTGCGGCAGGCACATCTCTACCAGAATATAGCCGGGCAGTACTTTCTCATTGCGCTTAACCGGCTTACCGGACTTTGTCATTCCGATAATCTCCCGCATCGGAACCTTTACCGTCCGCAGCAGGGGATATAGATCTTCACCGGGGGCAGCCTGCTTCGCTTCTTCAAGCCCGCGTTTTTCGGCTGCAATAAGCATATTGATTTCTTTTTCAACCTTCTGTTCGTAGCCTGTATAGGTCTGAACAACGTACCACTCGTAATTTCTTTTCTTTTCTGACATCTCTGCTACTCTGACAGTATTATTTTCCGTCTATACAAGCCGGCGCACTGCACACAGCCTCTCACAGACCCCAAAAACGAAGGCACCAGAAAGGATTTTCAAAGCTCCGGCAGGCTAGAATATAAGCCGGAGACCCTCCGTAAACAGCAAGTCAAGAAGTCCCAAAATCAGGGCAACAACAATCGTCGAGACAATGACAACCTTTACCGATGCAACGGCTTCCGCCCGTGAAGGCCACACAACCTTTCCAAGCTCTCCGACGCACTCCCTGCAAAACTGGACAAACTTCTTCATCTATCAACCTCTTGCGTACAGGCCAGGCAGGACTCGAACCCGCGACAACCGGTTTTGGAGACCGGGACTCTACCAACTGAGCTACTGACCTAAGCTTGACCGTACATACGGTCAAGTTGTATTTTCATCGATTATTTTACCTTCGTTTCCTTATGTAGGGTCTCTTTCCTGCACCAGGGGCAGAACTTGTTCTTCTCAAGCTTACCGGTGATATTCTTACGGTTCTTATATGTCGTATAGTTCTTGCGCTTGCAGTCACTGCAGGCAAGGGCAATAATCTCCACAGCTGTCTTCTTCTTGCTAGACATACGTTTTCTCCTTAAACCTGTTAATTCCTGAAAGCTCCCGAGCGGAATCGGACCGCTGACCTCATCGTTACCAACGATGTGCTCTACCGACTGAGCTACAAGAGCAAGCTTTCATACACTTAATACGTGT
>CAMJZA010000020.1 GCA_946410085.1 uncultured Treponema sp.
AACAGGAAAAAGGCGAATGTACGTATCCTCGGGAACATCTTCGGCGGCAATGAGGGCCCTGTTTCCGGGGGCATCATCCAGATAAACGTGCCGAAAAACGGGGCCGGAGATGTCGGTGGAATGCAGGGGCTGCCTGCGGAATCTGCTGCGGAAGGGACCGCTTCGGCGCCTGCAGCAGATGCGTCTGCTGCCGCGAACGCTGCGAACGCAGCTGATGCCGTGAACGACGCAGATGCTGCGGGAGATACGGGGGAAATGTCGGCAACCCGGGAGAAATTCCGCCAGATGCTCCGTGACGGGAAGCTGGAAGACCGCATGGTTGACGTGACGATACACCAGCAGCCCCGGATCAGCGGCATGGAGATGTTCGGTTCGGGATCGCCGGAAGATCTTGAGGCGAGCATCAGCAGCCTGCAGGAGATGCTGTCGGGCGGCAGGAACCGGCAGAAGTCAATGACGGTCCGCGAAGCACGGCAGGTCCTCATGATGGATACGCTGGAGCGGATTACGGACCGCGACAAGGTTGCCGATGAGGCAAAGCAGCGCGTGGAGCAGTCGGGAATCATCTTCATCGACGAAATCGACAAGATCGCGACGAAAGGCGGCGAAGGAAACCGGCAGGACGTGAGCCGCGAGGGTGTGCAGCGGGATATCCTTCCGATTGTGGAAGGAAGCGACGTCAACACGAAATGGGGCGTCGTCAACACGACGCACATCCTGTTCATCGGTGCAGGCGCCTTCAGCCTGTCGGCACCGAGCGACCTGATTCCTGAACTGCAGGGACGCTTCCCCCTGCGCGTGGAACTGGATGCCCTGAAGAAAGAGGACTTTAAGCGCATCCTGACGGAGCCGAAGAATGCCTTGATAAAGCAGTATGAGGCCCTGCTCGGGACGGAAGGCGTAAACCTTGTCTTTACCGACGAAGCGATTGACCGGATGGCCGTCATTGCGGAGGACGTGAACTCCCATGCGGAAAACATCGGTGCCCGCCGCCTGCATACGATTATGGAGACAGTGCTTGAGGACCTGAGCTTTGAGGCAGACATGCACCGCGGCGAGACGATAACGATCGACGAGGCCTTTGTCAATGACAAGCTCAAGGGCATCATGCAGAATCAGGACCTTGAGCGCTATATTCTGTAGAAAGGGGGACGGCAGGAAGGGGAATGGCGCTGTCCGGAAGCCAGCCGGGTTTCCGGACAGACTGAATGTTCCGGGGCTCGGGAGCTTACGCTTTTAGCCCTGTAATTTCTGCCCAGATTGTGTCTGAAAGCTCCTCGATGCCTTTTGTCGCGTCGAGGATGACGACTTTCATTTCCGGTTCCCCGGCGGACAGCCTGGCGATGACTTCCCGGTAGTTTTGTGCTGCCTGCCTGAGAAATGCTTCTTTTTCATAGATTTCCCGTATGCCCCTGCCCGTGATCCGCCTGAGCGAGACGGACGGATCTATGTCAAAATAGAAGAGCAGCCGGGGGAGGGGAAATCTGCCGTTCAGCTGCCAGGGCAGGCTGTCCGTGCCGGTTCCCAGCCCGACTCCCTGGTAGGCAAGGCTCGAAAAGAGGTAGCGGTCGCTGACGACGGTCCTGCCGTTCGTGCAGGCATCTGCTATTCCGTGTATAAGGGTTTGCCCGTCGGCTGCCGGCGTGCCGTAGATGTGTTCATTCCGGTCGGCGGCGAACAGGTATGCCGCCGTCGTGTTTTCGAGCGGTATGTCACCCCTGAGCATGCGGCGGAGGAATTTTCCGGTTTCCCCTTCCGTCGGCTCTGCCGTGAAGAAGAATTGGGCTGCATCCGGCCGTTTTTTCAGCTCTGCGATCTGGGTGGAGGTTCCCGCCCCGTCTATGCCTTCAAATACGATAAATTTATGTAAAATCATGAAACCCTTCTTGCGTTTGTCGTTTTATAATAAGGTAGTATTTTTACGCCCGTTTCAAAAGCAGTCTGCTTCTGAAACTGTCACCGGAAGCATGCCTTTGGCAGCTACAAGTAAACACTGGAGCGATGAAAAAGTCAAGGTTCATTAAAACGGCAGCAGCGTTCTTGATCTTTCTCTTGATTCTTTTCGTGAGCCTTTCTTTTCTGCGGCCCGTTTACCGGGAGATAGACGGCCGGATGAGGCAGGCCGAAAGCCGTTTTCTGACTGAATTTTCAGAAAGCACGGGCCTGGGCCTCAGCTATGACTCCATTTCTCCTTCGCTCCTGACGGGGATAACAATCCGCAATATCTGCATCCGCGACATACGGAACGGGGAAACCATACTGACGGTAAAGAAAGCCGTGTTCCGCTACCGGCTCCTGAGCCTGCTGCTGCGGGACTTTGACCATGCATTCTCGGTGCTGGTCATTTCGGATGTACAGGGGGACTTGAGCAGCGAAAAAATTGCTTCCATACGGCGCTGTCTGGCGGAAAGCCGGGAACGGAAGCAGAAGGGGAAGGACCGCGTGCAGGGAGAATCCGGAGGCGAACGGCATCCCCCGGAGCCCCCGGCGGAACAGGAAGCCGATGCGGCCCCCGTTGCGGTTGAAATCAACGGCCTTGCCGCCGGTGAATTCCTGAGCGACGGGCAGAAGGCGTTCATCAACCGCATTCTGACCGGCCTGCCGGCAAAGATCCAGTGCAAGAACATCGCCGTCAGATATGCCTGGAAAGGGAAACTGCTTGATTTCAGGCTGGGTAAGCTTTCGTTTGACAAGAAGCGCGATCAGAATATCGGTGCCGCGGCACATTCCGGTTCCATCATGTTCCGTCTGGCAGGTGGTGCAACTGCGGCCGTCCAGTTCAGCCTGAACGGCACGGTTGTTCCCGGATTCTCAGGCTCTTCTGCCATGCTGAACCTGTCGCCGTACGCTGCCGCCGATTATACCCTGTACAAGACCCAGTTCCTCGTCCGCTATGCAGATTCCCGTATTGTCGCCCGTTCTACCCAGCGGCTGCTGCCCTACAGCATCGCTGCCGAGTTTGATGTTGCCGATCGGGAACTTTCGGCTGACCTTGAGCTGAAGGGTGTCAGCGTCCTGTCGCTCCTGAAGCTCCCCTTGAAGAGTGATCGGGTCAGGGAACTGGCGGAAAGCCCCCTGACGCTTAAGGCGAACGGGTTCCTGGACGTGAAAACCAGGCGTTTTTCATGGTCGGGGGAAGGGGAAGGATCGCTTCCTGAGTCGCTGCTCAAGGCAGAAGAGCTGGTAACATTCAAGGCCTCGGGTACCGAGCAGCGGTTGACCGTGGATTTCCTGTCCGTGACCGGCAAAACGCTGAATGCGAGCGTTTCGGGTACGCTGGACCTTGTGACGAAGATTCCCGACTGCTCCCTCCGGGTAGACTCATTCCTCCTGCCGAACGGGAATAGGCTTGCTTTTTCTGCGTCCGTCCAGGCGAACGGCCGCACGGTTCATGCCCGCATTCCCCGGCTGCTGCTCGGAGAAGCCGCTTTTTCTGCGATAACTGCCGATGTCAGGGTTAACAGCGGCAGTGCTCCCTTCAGTTTTTCGCTTCAGAATGATTCCCATCCGGCATACCGCGATGCTTCCCTTGCGGGAAACGGCACCTTTTACTGGACGGGAGGGCGGAAGCTGACGGCAAGCCTTTCCTTGCACTCCCTTTTTGCGGATACTGCGGCTCGGGTGGCGCTGTTCTTTCTGGATGCGAAGAAGGCGGTGAAGCTTGACCGGTATATGGGCCGCCTTTCCAGCTTCGTTGCCGACGGATCGCTTTCATTTTCAACGGATTTTAAGGATGCAGGCTATGAGCTTTCGTCCTTTACGGTCAGGGACTGTTCGAAGGAGGGCCGGGAACTTTCGCTTTCCCTGTCGGGAACAAAGAGTTCTGTCAGCGTCAGGCAGCTGCGGCTGGATTACGGACCGGTCCACCTCAAGGCAGAGGCGGATGCGCTCCTGGCTTTGGCCGACGGTGAGCTTTCGTTTACCACGTCAATGGATGTCAATGGAATCCTGTATGATTTCAAGGGTGCCTTTGCGAAAGGTCGGTGGTTCAACCTGACCGGTTCCTACGGCATTGATATCCTGACGAATCTTGAAAACGGGGCTGCCGGATCCGCAAAAATCCTTTCATTTCCTTTCTCAATAAAGAATAATGACTTTACCTTTTCATTTGACAGCGAGTTCAGCGTAAAATCCCTGCAGGATTTCATCGTCGACATAAAATCCCTCCAGCTGGAACAGCAGAAAGGGAAGCTGAACCGGTCTCCGAAGGTAGCCCTGGCGGGAAAGCTGGATTCCATGGGCTTCATCATCGATTCGCTTTCCTATTCCGACATAAACTCGTCCAACGGCGGAAAAGGCTATATTCTGTGGAATCTGCACGACGGAATCCTTGAGTCGGCAACGATGTCAATCGGCATGACGAATGAGTTTACGAACGAAAAGATAACCCTCGCCGGGGACTTTACGAACCCGCTGCGCGCTCCCCTGTCCAGGGATACCCTGCTGAAGGACTGTTACTTTTCGATCCTGAGCGACATCCGGGGCTTCCCCCTGATGCGCTTTATTCCGAATCAGTATGCGGATGATACCTTCAACGGGTCCATCATTGCGAGCGGAACGATTGAAAATCCCTATGTATCCGTCAAGCTGGAGAATTTTTCGGTCCAGGTCGGAACCAAGCCGGTCATCATAAACGGAAATGCCGAGCTGCTCGAGGGAGACCTGTTTATCCCTGACCTTGACATCAGCTGGGGAAACATGAGGCTGACCGACTTTACGACGGATCTGGACCTGACGACCTTTAACGGAGCCGCCTCTGCCGAATACAGTATCCGCGTGTTCGGCAGCCGCTACATCAAGATTCCCCTGAAGCTGTCCGTACGGAATGCAGACGAGCATCAGGAGCGGCACAGCCTGCTGGAACGCTTTGTTCCTGCTCAGTTTGTCGTAGATGTGGACGCTGACGTCAGCTGCAAGGGGCTGATGAACGGCAGCATACCGCTCAAAGGGCTGGTGACCCGGGACGGGAGGGATATCCGCTTTGCTACCGACGATACGCTGGGGGTAAGCGGTAGCTTCCTGACCGAAACCGGTGCCCTGAGCGTCAGGATCAAGGACGACAAGCCCCTGCGGGGCAGTGCCGAAGGAACGATAAAGCATTCCAGAATCAATTTGACGATACAGGATATCCGGGGAGATTTCTCGCAGTTCCACGATCTGTTCAGCACCGAGATGTTCGGCCTCTACAAGGGGCTTGCATCCGGTTTCATCACCATACGGGGGATGACCAGCGATCCGACGCTCGACGGAACCCTACTCCTGCGGGGACTGGAAATCGGTGTTCCCGCCGTGACGCCTGACCATCTTACGGCGAAGAACCTGCTGCTGACCTGTTTCGGCCAGAATATCGAGATTCCTTCCTGCCGCCTCCAGGCCGGAGAGGCACGCCTTGACCTTGCGGCTTTGCTCCAGCGGGAGCGCTGGGGAATGGGGTCGCTGGACGTTTCTCTCAAGACGGTCGATGAAGACCGCTTTGCCGTCAAGATGGCGGTCCCGATGACTGACATCAAGGGGCAGGCTGCGGTAGATGCGAAGATGCATCTTGAAGATTCTGTCCTGCAGACCGACATCAATGCATCGCTGGAGCAGGGAGAGGTCAGCATCGTGACTATGCTGACGAGTCTCCGGCCCATCGGAACGCTCGTGAGCCTTTCCGGCGGTACCGTCAGGGAAAAGAAGGAGCGGGACGACGGGGAGCCGGGCCTGTGGGAATCGCTCAGGCGGTCAAAGGACGTCATCATCAACGTCAACGCAACTGTTGGCCGCAAGGTTGACCTGGTGATCCAGCCCCTGATTCAGGCTATGGTCAATCCCGGTACGAAATTTGAGTTTTCCCTTGACACGTCCCAGTCTTCGTGGAGCATGAAGAGCGATGTCGGCCTGCGCGGCGGGCATTTGACCTATTTGAGCCGGAATTTCTACCTGCGGGAGGGCCAGGTACTGCTGAACGAGAACGAGAAGTCCTTTAACCCCCTTATAACGGCCCGGGCGGAGACAAAGGAGCGGGATTCCGACGGTATCGTCGTTACCTTGGGGCTTGAAGCCGTCAAGCAGACCTTTTCTGCCTTCTCTCCCCGCGTTTATTCAGTACCGGCCCGGTCAGAGGCTGAAATCATGGCAATGCTGGGTCAGGTCGTCTCGGGCGATTCTGACAATGCCGGAAGCCTTGCCCTTGCGGGGCTCGATTACGGACTCCAGTTCGCCGTGTATAAAAAGATGGAAAACGCATTGCGTGATTTGCTGAATTTTGATATATTTTCTGTACGTATGAACGTCCTGCAGAATGCCCTGAACTACGGGCGTTCCGGATCAAGGCGTTTATATAACGGAACTTTTACCAGTTCCAGCAATCCGCTGGGTAACTTTTTGGATAACGCGAGTGTTTACATGGGTAAATACTTCGGTGATTCAATTTATGCCGATGCTCTGCTTCAGTTTACCTATGATGAGAATTCTGAGCTGAGCGGAGGCGGAGTACTTGGCAGCGGAATCGTATTCAGACCGGAGATAGGTGTTGAATTTGAGGCACCCTTTGCAAATATACGATGGAATTTTGCTCCAGACCTTGAACCTTTACGGTACGGAAACGTGCCTGATATAGTGGCGGGGAATTCCATCACGCTGTCATGGAGATTTACGTTTTAAGAATGAGGACTTGTATGCATATAAAAAGGCTTCTTGCTGTGTTTCTGCTTATGATGGCTGCAGGGCTGTCATGTCTGTCCGCTCAGGAGTCTGAAGAATGGTACTACGATAAACCTATCCGTGACATAAAATTCAAGGGGCTGCATAACGTCACTGAAAGTGATCTCAGAGGCATAACAGAGCGTTTTGTCGGTGAAGAGTTTTCCGATGAGCTGTTTGCGGATCTGATAAACAAGCTGTTTGCAATAGATTATTTTGAGGATATAACGCCGACCGCGGTTCCGCTTGACAAAGACCATCAGACCGTGCGGATTGTCGTCGAAGTCGTTGAAAAACCCGTCGTTCAGAAAGTCCGCTTTCTGGGGGCGGTGAAAGTCAAGTCCGATGACCTTAAAAAGGAAATAGCAACGAAGGATAAGGCTGTCTTCGATGAATACAAGCTCGCTTCTGATGTGACGGCTATCCGCAATTATTACTATGGAAAGGGCTACAGCGATGTTGAAGTCAGTTCTGGCTACGAAAAGGGGAGTGACGGCATCATCGTCACCTTCACGATACAGGAAGGCAGCCAGGTTGTCGTCAGGGACATCGCTTTTTCCGGCAACCGCATGGTTTCGGCGAGGACCCTCCGCAGCAAGCTGACGTCAAAGCCGTCCAATTTCATCAACCGCAACGGTTTCAGCGAAGCTTCCATTGAACAGGATAAAAAGGCGATAATGCAGTATTACGCTGAGAACGGCTATATTGACGTGAGCGTACTGAATGTCGAGCAGAAAATTGAGCATAATCCGAAGCGAAACCGCCAGGAAATAACGCTGACCTTTCATATCGAAGAAGGTTCCCAGTACACCTTCGGCGGGCTTACCATTACCGGAAATGAGATTTTTACGAGCATGGAGCTTGAGAGTCTTGTCAGGCTCAAGCCGGGCGATGTCTTTAATATAACGAAGTTTCAGGAAGGCATGTCGGCAATCCAGAGCAAATACACGGACAGCGGATACTGGTCAAACCAGTATCTGCCGCAGATGATGCGGGATTCCGATGCAAAGACGATCGGCTATACGCTGAATATACTGGAAGGCGAGCGGAGCCACATAGAGTCAATTACGATTGTGGGAAACAACCGGACTAAGGAAGAGATTATCCGGCGGGAACTGCCCCTGCAGGAAGGTGACGTCTTTTCCAACGAAAAGGTGACGACGGGACTGCGCAGCCTGTACAACCTCCAGTATTTCTCCAGCATCGTTCCTGAAGTGACGCCCGGTTCGGAAGAAGATCTCGTTGACTTGACCTTAAAGGTTGCGGAACAGAGTACCCGGTCGGTTCAGTTCGGCTTGACCTTCAGCGGCTCTTCCTCTGCGGATGAGTTCCCGATATCGCTGAACCTGGGCCTTTCCGATTCAAACCTCTTCGGTACGGGAAGGTCTGCAAGTGTATCTGCGTCCATTGCAACGAATACGCAGTCTGCTGCGATTGCGTACGGTGTTCCCTATTTGTTCGGGAAACCGATTTCGAATACCCTTTCTCTGAGCTATACGAGGTCAAAAATCTATACGTCCCGGAGCATTTTCCTTGCAAACGGTAATATAGACAACGTTACCAACGCCTTTGATCTTGTCCAGCATAAGATTTCCCTTTCCGATTCGATTGCACGCCGCTGGCAGCAGCGGTGGGGCGACTTTACCCTTGCCGGCGGCGGTTCCATATCGCTCGTCACAAACCGCTATGACGGGGAATCCTATATACCGACCTTTTCATCTGTTGCGGACTATCATAACAAGTGGAATCCGAGGAATTCCGTCTTCGGGCAGGTTTCATTCGACGGCAGGGATTTCTATTTCAATCCCAGCAAGGGCTGGTTTGCAAGCCAGCGTCTGACCTGGATCGGCCTGCTGCCGACAGGTCTGATTTCGGAAGATTTCGGTGAATCAGAGTTCATCCTCCGGTCAACGACGACGGGAGAAGGATATCTGCAGCTCGTGAATAAACCCTTTAACGAGAAGTTCTCGCTTCAGCTCATCCTTGCAGGTATCAGCCAGGTTTCCTATCAGCGGGCATTCTTTGACAGTGCCATCTCTTCGATGAATAAGCTGTACATCGACGGTATGGTCTTTGGCCGCGGCTGGGAACTGACTGACTCCGATATAGGGCACGGTGATTTATTGTGGAACAATTCCATCGAGCTCCGCTATCCGGTCTTCAAGAATGCGCTTTCGGTCGACCTGTTCTTTGATGCTTCAATGATCAAGAATACGACCAGCGGCGGCCTTGACATCAGTGATACCAGCAACTGGTTCTTCAGTTTCGGTCCCGGACTCCGCGTCCTTATGCAGCAGCTGCCGATTCGCCTGTATATGGCAAACAATTTTACGGTTAATGACGGTTTCCAATGGCGGAATTCGAAGGGACGGCCTATTGACAATTTCTGGTCGGGCTGGCATTTTGTCCTGTCCTTCTCGTCACCGAACCGATAGGGGGTTGAATAACATGCGTACGATTCTGAAATGGCTGCTTGTCGGTGGACTTTTCCTGGTGTCCCAGCTGGCTTTTTCCCAGCAGATTACCCGTTTTGCCGTCGTTGACACGGCACGGGTCTATCAGGCCTATTTCCGTAATTCCTCTCCTGTCCGGAGCTATGAGAACAAGAAGAGCGATTATCAGCATGAAATCGACAGTCTGGCGGAAGAACTTGAACGCCTGCATGACGAAAAGCTTGCTGCCGACCGGGAAGGCGATGCTGCGGCATCTGCCCGTCTTGCGGCCGAGATTTCCCAGAAGACCGACTATGTCAAGGAATACACGACGGCAAAAAATGCTGAGCTGAAGGCAATGAAGGAATCGCTCGAAAACACCGACGAGTTTTATGAAAGCCTCTATGCCACGATAGAAAAAATCGCCGAAAACGGCGGTTACAGCGTTGTCATGAGCCTGCAGCAGGCAAATGCAATCCTCTGGTACAGCCCTTCCGTTGATATTACTGACGATGTCATAACGCAGCTGGGACTCTAATACCTGTACCGGCGGCAGCGTATGACTGATGAAACTCCCGTTTTCCTGCAGTACCAGCGTCTGAAGCTGGAGCATCCCGGGGAAATCCTCTTTTTCCGCCTCGGTGACTTCTACGAGATGTTCGATGAGCAGGCTGATGATGTTTCAAAGCTGCTCAACCTGACGCTTACCCACCGCGGTGACCACCACATGTGCGGTATCCCCTATCATGCCAGTAAGATTTATATTGCCCGCCTGCTGCGTTTGGGCAGGAAGGTAACGATTGCCGAGCAGATCGGCCCGATTGCACCGCACGGCCAGCTGACGGAGCGGAAGGTCGTTGAGACGATTACCCCCGGTACGGCCCTTGAAAGTGAGTATCTTGACGGCGGGGCGAATAACTTTCTTGCGTCATTCTGCCTTGACGGGAAAAATGCGGCTTTTGCGTACATCGATGTGACGACGGGAGAGTTCCGTGCGACCGATTTTCCGCGGAATGCCGCTGCCGAAAATTTCCAGAAGGAGCTGGGGCGCTGCCGTCCCCGGGAACTGCTCCTGCCGGAAAGCCTCAGGAACGTTGATTTTGTGCTCCGTATTCTGGCAGAATTCGGCAGCATGTCTGTTTCCTTTTACCCTGACTGGCATTTCAATGCCGGTCAGTGCTATGAAAAACTCCTTGCGCATTTCAAGACCAGCACACTTGCCTCCTTTTCTCTTACGAAGGATTCCCCGGAACTGCTTCCTGCCGGTTTTCTTCTGGACTACCTGGAAAAAACGACGAATTCCGCTGCCCCCCATGTCGAGGGCATTACGGTGTACCATGACAGTGATTATGTGATCCTTGACGATTCCTCCCGGAAAAATCTGGAGATAACGGAAAACCTGCGGGATGCATCGGCGGATTTTACCCTTTTGGAATGCCTGAACTATACGATGACTTCGATGGGCATGCGGATGCTCCGCCATTTTCTGTTTTTCCCGCTGAAGGATGCAGGCCTGATTATGGAACGGCAGGAGCACGTTTCCCTCTTTGTCAGTGACAGCAGCCTGCAGCGGCAGTTTCGGAATGAGATGGACGGCATTCTCGATATTGAGCGTCTGGCGGGGCGGATTGCAATGGACCGGGCGCACGCAAAGGATCTGAAAGCACTCGAGCACAGCCTGAGCCTCTGGCTCAATGCCCAGAACCTTCTCGGCCGCTTTAATTTTGCATCGCTTTCAACGGATCTTGCCAAAGAGATCATTGATCAGATAGAACGGGCTATTGTCGATGACCCGTCGACGGTTTTCACGGAAGGCAGGATCATTAAGGAAGGCTGGTCAGAAGAATTTGACCACTGGAAGGGAATCCGCGATAACTTCAGCAGGGTGCTGGAAGAGTATACCGAGGAAGAGCGGCAGGCAACGGGAATCCAGAGCCTCCGCATCAAGAATACGGCCGGCATGGGCTATTACATTGAAATTCCCCGGGGAAAAACCTCCCGTGTGCCCGATTATTTCATCAGGAAGCGGTCCCTCGTAAACGTTGACCGCTTTACGACAGAGCGGCTTAAGGAACTGGAAGCAAACCTGAATGATTCCGGTGACCGGGTCCTACAGCTGGAGCATGACCTGTTCATTGCCTTCCGCTCGTCCCTGAAACAGCATGTCGGATACCTCCGGCAGATGGCAAAGGAAATCGCCTATGCCGACTGTATTTCCGCACTTGCCGAGGCAGCGGTCAAAAACGCCTGGGTCCGTCCTCAAATCGATGACAGCCTCGTGTTTGATGTCCGGGAGGGCCGGCATCCCGTCGTTGAAAAGCATTTGCCGTCAGGCGAGTTTGTCCCCAACGATCTTGCACTCTGCGTTGATGCGGGCTCTGCCCCGGGCGATGCCTCGGGCAGTACTTCGGGTATCGCCGCAGACCTTGTCCCAGGGGGCGACACGGGCGGCGACCCGCAGGGCGGTGCGGATGCCGGCCCGACCACCGGGCAGGTGACTTTTGCCCTTATTACCGGACCGAATATGGCGGGAAAAAGCACCTTCCTGCGGCAGAATGCCCTGATAGCCCTGCTTGCCCAGATCGGCAGCTTTGTTCCGGCTTCTCATGCCCGCCTGGGAACGGTCGACCGGATTTTCTGCAGGGTCGGTGCGAGCGATAATCTGGCGCGGGGAGAGTCGACTTTCCTTGTCGAGATGTCGGAGACGGCCCGCATCCTGCGGTCTGCGACAGAGCGCTCGCTTGTCATCATGGACGAGGTCGGGCGGGGAACCAGCACCGAAGACGGTCTTTCCATCGCATGGGCAGTCAGCGAATACCTGCTGAACAGCATCCGGTGTAAAACCCTCTTTGCCACCCATTATCATGAGCTGACCCGCCTTGAGCATCCTGCCGTGTGCAAGCTGTGCATGTCGGTCAGTGAGAACGGGAGCGAAATCGTATTCCTCCGCAAGGTTGTTTCCGGTTCAAGCGCGAACAGCTACGGCATTCACGTTGCCCGCCTTGCAGGCATTCCCTCATCGGTCATTGCCCGGGCAGAACAAATCCTTGCGCATATTCAGTCCGATGCGGAGGACCGGCCCCTGCTGGTCGAGTCTTACTCCCTCCATGCGGAAGCCGTACGGGAAGACGCTGCTCATGCGGGAGCATGCTCCACCTCAGATGACAGTACTGCCGCTGCACGGGTCTGTCCGCCTCCCGCTCCGGTCGGCCTCTTTACGGATGAGGAACTGGTCATGGATGAGATTCTGTCGGTTGATCCTGACAACCTGACGCCCCTGAAGGCCCTTGAACTTGTTGCCCGCTGGAAACATACCCTGCTTCCCCAGTAAGCAGTAAGGAAGCAGGGCGTATGCTGTCAGAGTGACGGTGTGAAACGGCCAGGAGGCAGGGCGCTCCTGCCTGCCTGCATGTACATGGCCCGCCGCAGCTTCAGCGCTTACGGCAGCCTCTGCGTTACAGCGCGTCCTTTACTGCGGCAAAGCGGGCTGTCCGCTTTGTTTCATTGAACGAAGCCGTACCCTTTGCTTCAGTCCTGAGGAGACCGCGTATGTGGCCGCGTACCTGGAGGAGTCGCGAAGATGCACTGGGATGGGTTTTAACCATTCCTGCGGTCTGCGTCTTTTCCCGCTCCTGTAAGCCTTCAAGCATGGTAGCAAGTGCCTCAGGATTGTATCCCGCACCGGCCATAAGGTCTGCGGCCTTCACATCTGCTTCATATTCGAGGGTTTTCGAATAGCCCGTTGTGCTCAGCGTCGTCATCAGCGAACCGGCAGCACTGCCGAGTCCTTCCTGATAGCTTCCGCCGGTCAGTATGGACCCTGCCGCACTGAACAGGCTCTGGGTTGCTTCATTTCCCCGGCTCGTCCTGATGGATTTTACCGCATGCTTCAGCTGGATATGGCCGACTTCATGCGCAATGACCGCAGCAAGTTCATCCTCGGAAGCCGCACATTCCAAAAGGCCCCTCGTGACTAATATGTGTCCGCCCGGGGTTGAAATTGCGTTTATTTCCTTGGTGTCCAGGATACCGACATGGTAGCCGTTGTAGATGTCCGGCATATCGGATGCGGAAGTCAGCGCCGTGCAGATCTCATTGACGTAGGCTGTTGCCTTTGCATTCTGGTACAGCTTGTAGTTGCTGAGAACCTTTGCCGCAACATCCCGGCCGATGTAGTATTCCTGCTCCGGGGTAATGTCTTCCTTCGCTTTTTTATTTGCCTCGCGGCTTTCGTCGATCTTGACCCTGTTCTTGTCTGATATGGCCTGACCTTTTTCCGTAATCTTGTCGGAAGCCTTCTGCATTCCGGCCGTCAACTTGTCCGTCGTTTCGCACGAGGCGAGGGTCAGGAGCATGATGACGCCGGCTGCAAGAGGCATCAGACGGGACAGACCTTTGCTGCTCTTCGTTTTCATTACTCGCTTACCTTAAGGCCGCCCTGCGTCTTGAACGATTCATTGCTGCTCTCGCTGACGCTGTTTTTCTCGACGGCGTTCACGGCTGCGTAGTTGCCGTTTTCGGCATCCGCCTCAAGCCCCTCGCCGAATCCCTTGCCGGCGAGTGCGATTTCCTTGGCATCCGTTGACACCTTGCCGGTGGTGACGATCTTCCGCTTCGTGAGGGCGTTCGTGCTTATCCAGCCCTGCGTACTGCCCTTGGAAACGAGGGTCCAGCTGCCTTCTTCCTTGACCCAGGTAACGGGATCCCCGTAGCTGACGCCTGCAACATTCTTTGCGACTCCGGAAGGCTTTGCCTTCAGGTTTGAACTCTTTACCGACACGTAGTAGGTCTCAGCGAACACCGCCGCAGAAAGCAGCATGACGGCTGCGGCTGACAAAAATTTCTTCATAAAGTTCATATAACCTCCGTAAAAATAAAACAAAGACGTATATGCATTTAAAATCCTACTTGATTTTCTGGTAACTGTCAAGAAAAAGGCAGTTGCGGCTTTGTTTCATACCATAATAAACAGCTGAAAGGGGAAGAGATTACAGAAAGCGGGGCTGAAAAACTGCCGGCCCCCGGCGGATCCCTAGCGGAAAGAAAACTTTTTCTCCGTCCCCGTGTGCAGGCGCCGGATATTTTCCTTGTGGCGGAAAATGAGGAGCAGGACGGAGGCCGTGCATATCACGGGGACCCAGACGCTTGCAAAACCAAAGACGAAAAGGAGGGGAGGGCAGGCGGCCGCCGCCAGCATCGTTGCAAGCGACATATACCGTACCGTAAAGAGGACCGCACAGAGGACTCCGGCGGCTATGAGGCCGATCCGCCAGTCCATCAGGAAAATCGCCGCAACGGCAACGAGGAAGCCCTTGCCGCCCTTGAAGCGGTACCAGACGGGGTAGCAGTGGCCGAGCATGGCAAAAAAACCCGTGTAGGAAGCCCCCAGCTGGAAGGGCAGGCCCAGCCGTGAAAAGAGGAGTGCTCCTGCAAGGCAGATGGCGATCCCCTTGCCGACGTCAAGGACGAATACAATCCAGGCTGTCTTGCCGTATACCCGGTTAAAATTCGTAAAGCCGGGGTTGCCGCTGCCTTTATCCCGTATGTCCTCATGGTAGAGGAGCCTGGAAAGCACGATGGCAGGGTTCAGCCCGGAAACAAGCCATGCAGCAAGGGCTGCTGCGGCACAAAGTATCACTCTATTCATAATGCCCTACTCATGTTACTGCAGGATCAAAAGGTAGTCGTATACATCCTGCCTGCCGTCAATTTCGTAAAGCTCCAGCTTCGGATAGCGCTCCTTCATTGCCGCATGGAAGTCCTGCCTTTCTGCTCCTCCGGTTGCTGCACCGTATATGATGATCATGAATTCATGGTCTCCGGCATGGAGTGAATCCGCCAGCTTTTTTGCTGCTTCTATCCGCCTGCTGTCGCAGGCAAGCATATCTTTCCCGCAGAAGCCGATGTAGTCGCCGGTGTGGATTTCAATGCCGCCCAGCCTTGCATCCCTGACCGCAATGGAAACCTCGCCGGTCTGGACCCCTTCCATGGCTTCCGTGAAATTCCGGGTAATCTCTTCCGTGTCGTTGCTGTCGTAAGACAGCATCGTCAGTGCCGCATAGCCGTCGCCGATGGTCCTGCTGTCTATGACGCGGATGTCCGCCTTTGTATAGAGTGCGGCCGCCTGTCTGGCTGCGAGGATGATGTTCGAGTTGTTCGGCAGGACGAAAATCGTCTCTGCGTTTACCTCGTCAAAGGCGCGGATGAAGTCTTCTGCCGACGGATTCTTTGTCTGCCCGCCGTCGATGACGCAGTCTGCCCCCAGATCCTGAAAGGTTTTCCTGATGCCGTCTCCGCTTGCGACGGCGACGGTTGCGTAGCGCTTGCGCTCCGCCTTTTTTTCTGCCTTGACGATCTCCTCATGGGCCTTAAAGTTGTTTATGACGGTTGACTCGTTGTGTTCGAGCGTCATGTTTTCGATTTTGAGCGTGAGGAACTCGCCGTATTTCTGGCAGTAGTCAAGGACAATGCCCGGGGTCAGCGTGTGGACGTGAATCTTGACGATGGTCCCGTTCTGAAAGGCGACGATTGAATCCCCGATTGTCTTGAGGAAGTCGATGAGGTTGTCAATCTTGAAACTGGACAGTTCGATTTTTGAAGTCTGCAGGCGCAGGAGGCATTCCGTACAGTAGCCGTACTTCATCACGTCAAACTCGGTGAATTTGCTGAAGTCCAGCTTCTTCTGGGCCGGTGCCGCTCCTGCCGGAGCCGTGGAAAAGGGCACTTCCCGTTCTCCCGGCAGGTCCTCGCCGCTGAGCGTCCGGTAGATGCCTTCGACGATGTAGTAGAGGCCTGCTCCGCCGGAATCGACGACACCGGCCTCCTTGAGTACGGACAGGAGCTGGGGCGTCCGGTCCAGCGAGTCCTTCATTTCCCTGAGCGTGTCGGTCATCAAAGACTCGGTGCTGCCCTCGTCGTTGACCCGGGAAGAGACGAACTCGCTCGTTTCCCGTGCAACCGTCAGGATGGTGCCTTCGGTCGGGTTTACGACTGCCTTGTAGGCCCGGTCGACTCCCATTTTCAGGGCGTTTGCCAGGTCAATGACGCTGGCCGTCTTCTTGTCTTTCAGGCTGTCGGCGATACCTGCAAAGAGCTGGGACAGGATGACGCCGGAATTTCCCCGGGCGTTCATCAGCATGCCGGATGCAATCTTTGAGGAGGTCTCTCCGATGGAATTTTCGTTGCAGTCATCAAATGCGCCGATTCCCCCGTCGATCGTCATGCTCATGTTGACGCCCGTGTCACCATCGGGAATCGGGAACACGTTGAGGTCATTGACGACCTGGGCATGTTCCCGTAAGTTTGCTGCCCCTGCCGTGATGAATTTTATAAGGTCTCTACCGTCGAGCACGCTGCCGGCCATGTTCATATCCCTCGCCGATTAGCCTTCAAACGTTATTTCTTTTCCGATGGCCCAGATGCCGATTGCATCCGGTCCGATGGAAGCTCCGATAATGGGGCCTATGTAGTTTACGTATACATCCTTGCAGTGGACTTCTTCTTTCAGGAGTTTTACCACCGAATCCACTTCCTCTGCCGGACAGTCGGCATGACTCAGGTAGACGGTCTGTGACTCTGCGTCAATGATGGAATCCTTGAGCATGGTTACGATTTCATGAAAGGAATTCTGCCGGCCCTTCACTTTCTTAAAGGCGACCTGGGAGCCCTTAGCGTCTGCAATGAGAATGGGTTTTACGCCGAGCAGGTTGCCCAAGAAGGCTGCCGATGCCTTGACGCGGCCTGCCCGCTTCAGGTAGTCAAGCGAGTGGACGGTCACGTACTGGTTGATGGTCTTCCGCTCCGCGATAAGCCTGTCATAGATTTCTTTTGCACTCAGGCCCTGGTCCCGGTAGCCGGCTCCCCTGATGGCGAGGAGACCTTCTCCCATGCAGGCATTCATTGAATCCACGCAGTAGATGCTCGCATCCGGCCGGGATTCCAGCAGGGTCCGGGCGACGACGGCCCCCGTATTGACGGAACCGGACTGCTTGAGCGAGCAGCCGATGTAGATGATGTCAAAGCCCTGGTCCAGATATGCCGTGAAAATCCGCGTAAACTCATCCGGCGGTACCTGGGTCGTCAGGATCCGGTTTCCCTGCCGCATGATGTCGTAGAGCTGCCTGGGCGTGTAAAACTCAAAGTCAAGGCTTGCCCATTCCTCCTTGCCGTTGTAGACGGTCTTCATCCGGGCGTAGTCAATGTCATATTTTTCGCGCAGCTCCCGGCTCAGGTCCGAACAGGAATCGGTCAGGATTTTCACTGGTCTCATAGCATACCTCTCTGCCGAGAGCTTACCCTTTTGCAGGGGGAACGGGAATAGGCTTTTTTGTATTTGTGCCTAAAATTTGGGCATTTTTTACTGTTTGACTAGAAAAATCGTTTCTGCTAGACTTGTTTTACTATGGAAAACCTGACGAGGCGTGAAATAGAGCGCTGCTTCCTTGCCCTGATCCGGGAGAAGGACGTTGAGAAGGTTACGGTCAGCGACATCGCTGCCAGATGCGGCATAAACCGGAATACCTTCTATTATCATTTTCATGACATTCCTTCCCTGCTTGAAGCCCTTTCCCGGGAGACGGTGGAGTATTTTTTCCGCGGCATGCCCCCGGACATCTCCCTGTCGGAGGCTCTCGGCCGCTTTTATGCCTGTCTGGAGGAGAACCGGCAGCTTATCGGGGGCATGTTTTCCCTGTCCCGGCGGAACGGGGACCGGAAGGGCTTCATCGGCAGCATCTGCGGTTCGGTCGCCTGCTGGCTCGTGGGCATCATCGGGGGAGAGCAGCGGCTTTCGAAAGTCCAGGCAGACGTCGTCACCGAAATCCTCAAATGCGAGTTCATCGGGCAGATCGTCCAGTGGGTGGATTCCGGCTTTTCCTATGACATGAAGGAGTACGGCCTCAAGATATGCCGGGAGATAAAGACCTTCATCTAGTGAACGCGGCAGCTGTTCAACACGGTGCACGGCGGGTGTTCAACACGGTGCACGGCAGCTGTTCAACACGGTGCACGGTGAGTGTTCAACACGGTGCACGGCGGGTGTTTAACATGGTGCACGGTGAGTGTTTAACAGTGAACACTTCCGGTGGCCGGCACGGGGCTTTTTTCGTGAAAATCGCCGAAATCCTTGAAAAGCTCTTGACGCCTGTCGATTTATGGGTCAATATATGCTATTATGGTAGAAGTTACGCGGTTGGATGGGAAAAAATACTGGATAAATCCGCATCAGGTCGAATACATGGAGCAGACACCGGACTTGACCCTTACCATGCTTACCGGCAAGAAAGTCGTTGTCCGGGAGAGCCCGGAGGAAGTCATAGACCGGATCGTCGCCTACCGGCGGCGCATAGGCATAAATCAGGAATTATAGCCTTGAAACGCATAACTTTGATTTAAAATTTAGGCAGAATATACCGACAATAAAAAAAACGGAATAGCGGGAGGCTCCTTCTTTTTATGGATATAGCTACGATAATAGGTTTGTTTGGTGGTGCGATGGCGATCGTGCTCGGAGTTATGACAGGACCGAGCGGTATCGCCGGTATCGGAAACATCATCGATATTCCTTCGGTCTTCGTTACGGTCGGAGGTTCGTACTTCTCCCTGTGGCTTTGTGCCCCGATGTCGGACATCCTGCAGCTGTTCAAGATACTCGGCCGTACCTTCAAGCTCTTTGATTTCGGTGAAGCAGCGATTGTTGAGAATATGGTTTCCCTGAGTGAGAAGGCCCGCCGCGAGGGTATCCTTGCCCTTGAAGAGGGACTTGACGATCTGGACGACCCCTTCCTCAAGGAAGGCCTGCGCCTGATGGTCGACGGTTCTGACGGAAATGTCATCCGTGCAATCCTTGAAAGTGAGATGGCCCAGACTGAGGCCCGCCACATGAAGTACATTAACCTGGTCACCCAGTGGGCAGGATTCGGACCGGGATTCGGAATGATGGGTACCGTTATCGGTCTGATCGGAATGTTGCAGAACCTCGAGGACAAGAGCTCCCTTGGTCCTAACATGGCTACTGCTCTTATTACGACCCTGTACGGTGCATGGGTTGCCAACTGGCTGTTCGGACCTATGGCGCAGAAGCTGATCGGTCAGAATGCAAGCGAAATGAATGCAAAAGAGATGGTTATCGAGGGCATCCTTTCAATCCAGGGCGGAGACAACCCCCGCGTCCTTGCACAGAAACTGCTGACCTTCCTTGATCCGAAGACCCGCAAGACGGTCGAGGCGAACGTCCTGAAAGACTAAGGCGGGAGCGAAGCATGGCAAAGAAAGAAAAAAAGGAACCGGAAAAGCCGTCAACCGCCTGGCAGGGAACCTACGGCGACATGATTACGCTCATGCTCTGTTTCTTCGTCGCCCTGTACGATCCGAGCGAGACGGATGCCGTGCAGATGGCGGCCCTTTCCGCGTCCATACAGAACAACAATGCCGGCGGCGGCATTTCCCTGAGCCGGGGACGCCTGTCGGACATGGGAAACGTGGTGTCTTCCCTTCCTTCCATAGAAAAGGGTGCGCACCTTGGTCCGACGATGAAAAAGGCTGTCAGTATCTTTCAGCCTGACATCAAGTCCACGAAGGTTACCGTTACGAGCGATGAGCGGGGAATCGTCATTTCCCTCATATCCGATGCGTTTTTCGAGCAGGGGAGTGCGGAGCTGAACATCGATGAGACGCGGGAAACCCTGATCCACCTGTCCCAGTTCTTCAACGAAGAGAAGGTGAAGGACCTGCGCTACCGGATTGAAGGGCATACCGATAATATACCGGTTCCTGCCGACAGCGAGTTCCCGAGCAACTGGGAACTTTCTGCGATGCGGGCGGCGAACGTGCTTCACTACCTGTCGGATTTCGGGGTTGATGAATCAAAGTTTTCGATAGCCGGCTACGCCGACACGCGGCCCCAGTTCACGAACAATACGGAAGAAGGACGGGCCTACAACCGGCGGGTTGACATCATAATTCTGGATGAGGGGCATTTCTAGGGAATGGCTGCCGGGTACGCCGGGGCGCTCCGCTCAATTCCAGGCAGATTGTCTATAGATTGTCTTATAGATTGAAAATTGATTTGCCGATAAGGTAAATATAGAAGATTAGAAGTTATTCTTTTGGAGGATGATATGGCAGATGATGCAGCAGCAGACTTGGGTGATGGACTCGATGCTGGCGGTGAGGCCCCGGCGAAAAAGGGTGGACTCAAGGGTGCGTTCCCGGCCCTCTTGAAGTGGATTTTGATTGCGCTCGCAGCCGTCATCTTTATCATTACGGTGGTATTCATTGCCGTCAGGCTGATGACGAGGGGTGGCAGTTCAAATACGGCCATTCCGATCAGCGAGGAATATACGACGCAGCGCGAAGAGCTTGAATGGTATACATCGCTGGATCAGGTACGGACCCAGACGTCTGATCCTATTTCATCGAGCGTATCCATTCAGATAGCACTCGGCTACAAGAAGGACGATAAGCAGGCTTCTTCTGAGATTACGGCACGGAGAATTGAGATCATCGACTACCTGCGCCGCTACTTCTCCGCCAAGACGGCAGAACAGCTGCGGCCTGAGCATGAGGACGAGATAAAGATTGAGATCCGCGACGGAATCAATGACAATATCTTGAGTAACTCCAAGATCCGGTCTGTCATGTTCACGGCGAAGGATGTCGTTTCGCAGTAAGGTAAGCGTGCTTATACGTTATTGGGATATAAAATAGGGTGGAATAAGACATGAATGAAGTTCTGTCACAGGATGAAATAGACCAGCTTCTCCAGGCCATCAGCTCGGGCGAGAGCGAATCGGACGATTTTAAGCCGGTCAGCGATACTCGTCGTATAAAGATATACGACTTCCGCCGTCCGGACAAGTTCTCCAAGGAGCAGATACGTACTGTCTCCAATATGCACGAGACTTTTGCCCGTCTTACGACGACGAGTCTTTCTGCGCAGCTTCGTACGCTCGTTCACGTGCATGTTGCTTCGGTTGACCAGCTCACGTATGAGGAGTTTATCCGTTCGATACCGACGCCGACAACGCTCGCCGTCATCAACATGGATCCGTTGAAGGGTAATGCGGTATTGGAGATTGCTCCCGAAATCACCTTCATCATGATTGACCGCCTGTTCGGCGGTTCCGGTGATACGGGCGGCAAGGTGAACCGTGACCTGACGGACATTGAGCAGTCCGTCATGGAAGGCATCATCGTCCGCATCCTTGCGAACATGCGTGAGTCCTGGACCCAGGTCATTGACCTTCGCCCGAGGCTGCAGCAGATTGAGACGAATCCTCAGTTTGCCCAGATTGTTCCTCCGACGGAAATGGTCATCCTTGTGACGCTTGAGATAAAGATCGGCGATGAGGCAGGTATGATGAATATCTGTATTCCCTACCTGACGATTGAGCCGATCGTCTCAAAGCTTTCATCACAGTTCTGGTTCAGTTCAGTGCGCCGCAGTTCTACCACCCAGTACCTCGGTACGCTGAAAGAGAAGATTTCCGATGTGGAGATGGCTCTTGTTGCGGAAATCGGTTCCCTGAACGTTCCTATCCGGGATGTCGTCGGCCTGCGTGTCGGTGATGTCGTGCGGCTCGTTAATACAAAGATAACGGATCCGCTGACGCTTGCAATCGGCAACAAGAAGAAGTTCTACTGCCAGCCCGGCGTCGTCGGCAAGAAGATGGCCATTCAGGTCATAGGAAAGATAGAGGAAGAAGATAAAGAAGACTTTGAAGAGTTATCAACCGCCAATGAAGGAGAGGAATCTATATGAGTGAAGGATCTATATCACAGGCAGAAATCGATGCTCTGCTTTCAGGTGTTGATACGGGCGGCCTGAGCGCAAGCGGTTCTACGAAAGCGGATCCTCAGATTGCGATAGATGAGCCGACGCTGAAGAAATTTGCGGGAGACATAAAGGACAAGCTCGCTGCCAATTTAGGCACGATGACGGGAAGTGATGTGCAGGGGGGAGATCCGACGGTCGAGACGGTTGGCCGCGATCAGCTGCTTGCCAAGATACCGGAGACGGTTGTTGCCGTCATGCTCGATTTTTCGACGGGCCTTTCCGGTGACCACCTCTTCCTGCTTACCCAGGAGTTTGCCCAGAAGCTTGTTTCCCTGATAAACAAGGAAGACAGCGCTGAGCTGGACGACATGGCACTTTCTGTCATTTCGGAAGTGGTGTCCAACCATTCAGGGGCGGAAATTACAGCCCTGAGTGCCGGCGGCAACCTGCCTGGTCTTGCGACGATCCCTCCGGAGGCTGTCAACCAGCCGAAGGCGATGGTCCGGATGCCGCAGAACCAGTTTGTTTTGTTCACATATCCTGTCACGGTTGACGGGACAACATACGATATGTGGGAAGCTGTAAGTACGTCCGTCGCTGATGGAATGGCGAAGGCTCTGGGTGGAGGCGTTGCGCCTGCTCCCGAAGCTGCTCCGGCTATGGCTATGCCTACAGCAGGGCAGGCGATGGGATCGCCTGCTATGAATCCAAATATAATGATGGGGCAGCCGATGATGCAGCAGCCCCTCATGGGAGTGAATATGGCTGGAATGCAACCGCTGTCAACGCCGCCGAATGTTCAGTCCCTTGCTTTCCCGAACCTGCAGCAAGTTGGAGGCAGTACGGAGCAGGGCAACATCGGCCTTATCATGGATGTCTATATGGAGATGACGGTCGAGCTCGGCCGTACAAAGAAAACCATAAAAGAGATCCTCGGTATGGGCGAGGGAACAATCATCGAGCTTGACAAGCTTGCCGGAGAGCCGGTAGATATTTTAGTAAACCATAAGCCTATTGCGAAGGGTGAAGTTGTCGTCATTGACGAAAACTTCGGTGTCCGCGTCACGGAGATTCTTCCGGCGATCGAGCACGTAACCAGTCAGATGTAGGTTGATGCCGTCCGGGCAGGGGGGAACTGCACGGGCGGATGTTTCAATATGGGTGGGGGAACATACGATTTACTCAAAAAAAGTTATGGCAGCTGTAATAGGGGTTGCTACCATGATTTTCCTGACACAGGCTCTCGGCGCCCAAAGCGCGGCTGCCCCGACAGAGGCAGTCCGTGCGGCGGACGCTGATACCGTCTCCGGTGGGGCTGCTCAGTCTCAGCAGCAGACTGCGTTCGGGGAGAATGACATAGATTTTTCTTCCTGGGGTACAGCCGCTTCCGGCGGAACAGATCCGTCTGCCGGCACATCTTCGTTTGGACTCGGCGTGTATGTCCGCATGCTTGTCGTGCTGGCGGTTATTGTTGCTGCGATTATCCTTCTGTTCCGCTTTTTCAAGCGGGCCGCCGGCATGCAGGGGGTGCAGGTTGATGACGATACCTTTTTACGGCATATTTCCGGTGTCTCTGTCGGTGCAAACAAAAGCGTCCAGATTGTTACTCTTGTTGACAGGGCCTATCTTGTCGGGGTCAGTGACAGTTCCGTCAACCTCATAGCGGAAATTGAGGACCGGGAGCTGGTCAATGCGATGAACCTCTGGTCCGACAAGAAAAACAAGACCTCCAAACCCCGTTCCTTTGCCGACGTGCTCGATATCTTCATGCCGCACGGTCCCCGTGCAGAGCAGGCCGCTTCTCAGGATGCTTCTTCCCGGACTTCCGGAAACACTCAGAATCTGTTTTCGTCTGACAACAGCAGGGATCTGCTTGCCAGCCTGCAGCGGCAGGCAAGCCGCTTGAACGAAGATGCCGACGGCGCTTTTGACGAAGGGGGAAAGCTGTGAAAACCATCATCTGTCTTGTCTGCCTGGTTAGTTTTCTGGCGGTGCAGCCTGCCGGAGCGCAGAGTGCCGGCAACGAAAACTTCCCGGCTGGTTCGACCCAGGGAACGAGTGAGATGTCCGAAGGAATGACCGGAATTGACTTCCCGAACATCAGTTTTTCTGCATCTGCCCCGCAGGACGGGCATCAGGTTGCATTCAGCATAGAGCTCCTCCTCCTCCTTTCGGTTCTGACGCTTGCACCGAGCATCATGCTCCTCTGTACCTGCTTCCTGCGCTTTTCAATCGTACTCGATTTCATCAAGCGGGCGCTTTCCCTGCAGCAGGTGCCGCCGACTGCGGTTCTGAACGGCATTGCCCTGTTCATGGCCCTGTTCTGCATGCGTCCGACCTTCCAGCGCCTGTATACCGACGCCTTCCGCCCGCTGTCCAACAATGAGATAACGCTCAGCGAGGCCTACAGCCGGGCGGAAAAACCCATAAAGCTCTGGATGTTCAGCCAGATGGACGAACAGCAGGGCGGGCGGCCCGCCTATGAGTCCTATGTTGGCAATTTCCTGAAGATGGCGCAGCTTGACCAGCCGAAGAACCTTGACGAGGTGCCGATGACGATCATCATCCCCGCCTATATCCTGCACGAGCTGACCGTCGCATTCAAGATAGGCATCCTGCTCTACATTCCCTTTATCGTCATCGATATGGTGGTTGCGAGTATCCTGATGAGCATGGGTATGATGATGCTGCCGCCCGTTCAGATTTCCATGCCGTTCAAGCTGATGCTCTTTGTCCTTGTTGACGGATGGGGACTTTTAACGATGCAGCTGTTCAACAGCGTCATGTAGGATGGATGTATGGATGGAGGAAAAAGATGTCGGTGACTGAAATAGCGCTCCTCATGCGGGAGGGAATCCTGCAGGTTTTCATGCTCTGTGCTCCCGTGCTCGGCGGTGCCCTTGTGATAGGTCTGGTGATTGCAATCTTTCAGGCGACGACTTCGATTCAGGAGTCAACGCTGACCTTCCTGCCCAAGCTCGTGACGATTCTCCTTGTCCTTGCCGTATTGGGCGGCTTTATGTTTACGGAACTGTCTGCCTATACGGTGAGGCTCTTCAGTAAAATCGGAGCCATGTAGGGGGAGTGATGAGGTAGGAGTATGCTGGATACGATTGTAGGGAACGCGCCGGCCTTTCTGCTGGTTGCGGCGCGCTGTTTTGCCCTGATTATGTCTCTTCCCCTTTTCTCTTCCAAGACTGTATCCCGCCTGCCCAAGGTGGCGCTCGCATTTTACCTTGCCTGGTTTGAATTTCCTCAGCTTTCCTTCAGGGAAGGCCTGTTTGCCCCCTACCAGTCCTTCCTTTCGCCGGACGGCAATTTCTCGCTGGAATATATCCTGCTGCTGCTCGGTGAGGCGATGATCGGCATTATCATCGGCTTTTACGTGAACATCATTTTTGCCGCCTTCAGTACGGCGGGCCAGTTCTTCGCATTCCAGATGGGCTTTGCCGCCAGTTCCGTCTATGATTCGATGAGCGAGGTTGAAAACCCCCTGATGGGTGAGTTCCTCAATTTCATCGCGATGCTCGTGTTCCTGGAAACCGGCCTCTTCCAGCGCCTGTTCGTACAGGGGCTCGGGACGAGCTTTCAGACGCTCAACGTGTTTTCGATTCTCGAAAACTCGAACCGCATTGCGCATTTCATGATGGGTGCCCTGACAACGCTCTTTCACGATGCCCTGATCATCGCGCTTCCGCTCGTGGCAACCCTCTTCCTCGTGAACGTCACGATGGGCATCCTGTCCAAGGCTGCACCGCAGATGAACCTGCTCGCCGAAGGCTTCCCCATTCTGATGCTGACGAGCTTCCTTATCCTCTCTTTTCTGATGCCGAGCCTGATCGAATTCTTCAGCGCGGGCTTTTCGCACGGCTTTAAGGCACTGCAGACCTTTTTCATTACCGTCGGTCAGCAGATCGGAGGCGGCCTATGAGTCAGATTGACCTCCAGTGGTTTTCGGCAGAGGATGAAGGCAAGACCGAGGAACCGTCAGAGTACAAGCTCCGTAAGGCGCGTGACGAAGAAGGCCGTGTTCCGAAAAGCCAGGAACTGAACTCGACCCTCATCTACCTGTTTGACATCCTCCTGCTTGCCCTGCTGGCTTCCTGGATGCTCCGCAGTTTTGAGAACTGCATGTACTACTTTTACTCGAATATCTTCACCATCGAGTTGACGAACTACGAGGCGGCCTACATTTTTGCCCGCTACTTCATCAGGATGGTGATTCCCTTCGGCATTCTGGGTATGGTCATCGGCGTTGTGGCAAACCTTGTGCAGAACAAGGGCTTCCTCTTTGCGCCCAAGCTGATCATGCCCAAGTTCGACAAGCTTGTTCCCCACTTCGGCCAATACCTGAAGCGGACCCTCTTTTCACTGGAGGGCGGCTTTAACATCGTGAAGTCCCTGCTCAAGGTCATCGTCATCGCATTCACGAACTATCTGATTATCAGGGGGGACATGAAGCGCCTCCTGGCGCTGACCAAGACCGGATCGCTGGAGCTTGCGCTCGGCCACGTGGGCCGCATGGCAGTAAAAATGCTGATCATCAGCGCCGTATTTCTGCTTGCCATCGGAATCGTGGACTATCTGGTGCAGAAACGGCAGTTCATGGAAAACATGAAGATGACCAAGCAGGAAGTCAAGGAGGAATTCAAGGAGCAGGAAGGAGACCCGGAGGTGAAGAGCCGCCTTGACAGTGCCCAGCGGGAAATGCTTGCCAGAAACATGCCTAAGGCGGTCCGGGAGGCTGACGTCCTCATTACGAACCCGACTCATTTTGCGGTTGCCCTTGAGTGGAAGCGGCATATCGACGACGCCCCCAAGGTGACGGCGAAAGGCACGGATCTGACGGCCCTGAATATGCGGCGGATAGCGGGGGAGGCTGGAGTTCCCGTCGTGGAAGACAAGCCCCTTGCCCGTGGTCTCTATACAGAAACTGAAATTGGTGATATAATACCAGAGGCATATATTAAAGCCATCGCAACGGTGTATGCTCATATTGGATATATAAATAAACAAAAATGACAGGTGGGTGGGAATAAATGCCTGAGAGGCGGAACAATTTTTTAAATGCGTTGCTTTCATCTCAAAACAGCATGGTCGCAGTTGCGGTCGTCATAACGGTTTTGATGATGTTCATTCCCTTGCCGAAGGGACTGATAGACCTGGCGATGGTCATCAATATCGCCTTTTCCCTGACGGTACTGCTGACGGTCATCTATACCAAGCGGGCTGCCGACTTTACGTCCTTCCCCCGGCTGATCCTGCTGGTGACCCTCTTCGGCCTTGCCATCAACATATCGTCTACCCGCCTCATCCTGACGGGCGCCAATGCGCGGGGAAACATGATGGCAAGCCAGAGCGAAATGGTCAAGTCTTTCGCCGACATCGCAACGGGCAACAGCGAGCTGGTCGGCTTCATCATATTCATCATCCTCATCGTCGTCCAGGTCCTCGTCGTTACCAAGGGTGCGACCCGTGTTTCTGAGGTTACCGCCCGCTTCACGCTGGATGCGATGAACAACAAGATGTTCGACGTCCAGAACGAGATGAACGCCGGGGTCATTACGGAAGAAGAAGCTTCCCGCAAGAAGGCCCTGATCCGGCAGGAAATTGACTTTTACTCCGCAATGGACGGTGCCTCGAAGTTTGTCTCGGGAAACGTCAAGGCGGGCATTTTCATTACCGCCCTCAACCTGATCGGCGGTTTCATAACCGGTATGGTGCTCGGCGGTATGCCCTTCCAGGAGGCGCTCGGAAGCTATGCCCACCTGACGATCGGTGACGGCCTGATTTCCCAGCTGCCGGCCCTGATGCTCTCGTTTGCAACCGGTATCCTCGTGACGGGCGGCTCTTCCGAAGAAGTCGTCGGCGAGCAGCTCAAGAAGAACTTCACGGTTTCCGGTACGGTCTACATGATCGTCGGTGCGGCACTGGCCCTCATGGGCCTTGCCTTCCATAATGCGTCGGCGACGGTCCTCCTGCCGATGGGGGCGCTCTTTATCTTTGCAGGCTGGCGGATCCGCGGTAATCTGGAGAAGGAAGAGCAGAAGAAGCGGACCGCCGCGCTCGGCGGACCTGCTGCCGCCTCCGGCAGCAAGAAGGCCGCTGGCGGCGGGGAAATGTCTCCCGTCGTCGATCTGCCGGAACTGTCCCTCGATCTGGGCTACACCCTCGTTCCCCTCGTTGACCGGGAAAAGGGGGCGGAGCTTCTGGAGCGCGTGACGAGAATCCGGCGCGAGGAGGCGCTGGATCTGGGCCTTGTCGTGCCGCCCATCCGCATCCGCGACAGCATGTCAATCGACCCCGAGGAGTATACCTTCAAGATCCGCGGCATCGAAGTCGGGCGGGCAAAGCTCAAGCTCGGCTACTATATGTGCCTCAATACGGGCAATGTGCCCAAGGACAAGGAGCTTGCCGGACAGAAGACGCATGATCCTGCCTTCGGCATGGAGGCGGTGTGGATTCCCGAAGAGAAGCGCGTCGAGGCAGAGAAGGTCGGCTATGCGGTCATCGACCCGCCGACGATTATCGCAACCCACCTGACCGAGATCATCAAGCGGCATGCCGCCGACATACTCACGAGGCAGACGGTCAGTTCAATTATAAGCAAGATAAAGGAATCTCACCCGGTCATCGTCGATGAAGTCCTGTCCGGCGAGCACAAGTTCTCGTACGGTGAGATTGAGGCGGTCCTGAAGAACCTGCTTGAGGAGCAGGTCAGCATCCGCAATATGGTGACGATCCTTGAGACGCTGGCGAACTTTGCTCCGATTACCAAGGATCCCTGGTTCCTGACGGAAAAGGTCCGTCAGGCCCTCGGTGCGCAGATCTGCCTCCAGTATACGGACGAAAACAAGACCCTCCATGTGCTCCGGCTTTCCCAGCCCCTGTCGCAGAAGATTCTGGAGCACCGGGTGGAGCAGCCCGGCCAGAAGCCCTATGTTGCCTTTGATCCGGTCGACGGCAGGAACTACATCAATGCGATGAGTGCGTCGATTGCCGCCGTCAGGGACAGGAACTTCCTGCCGGTGGTGCTCTGCGTCGATGAGGTGCGGCAGCTGGTCAAGGCGTCGACGGACCGGGAAATTCCCGGCCTTGTTGTCCTTTCCATCAGCGAAATCATGGCTGCAGGCGGCGAAATAAAGGTCGAAACCCTGGGGGACATCGATGTCCAGTAAGAACCTCATGCCCCGGATGGTTGAGGGGGACAGCATTGATGATATCCGCGAGGTGCTGTATAAGAAATACGGTACGGATTATGATATCCTCGACATCAAGACGGTAATCAAGCCGGGTTTTTTGCATTTGAACGAACATGCGGTCTGCCAGGTTCAGTATATTGTCCGGGACAACCAGTTTGACGACCTTCCCCGGAAGCAGCCGGGGGCCGTGCCGGGACCGGCTGCCGCATTTCCCCGTTCCGTACCGCAGGCTGCGGGAGGAATGCGGCCGATGACGGCGGCAGCCGACAGCCGTTTTGCAGACGGGCAGCTGTATCCCGGTCTGTCTGCGTCAGTAGCGGGACCGGCTGCTTCCGCTCCGGCGGCATCGACGTTTGTTCCGCGGACCGGGACGAACGATTTTGCCCTGAACCAGAAGAAGCTCCTCGACAGCCTTGGCGGGGAAGATGCCGTTACCCGGGTAAAGCTCAATGACATTTCCCGGAAAGTGGACAGCATGGCTGCGCTGCTTTCCAAGGTCAGCGAAAGCTCGTCCGTAAAGAACGAGCAGAAGACGATCGTCAAGATTGCATCCCTGCTGGAGCAGAATGATTTCTCGCAGTCCTATATTGAAGAGATAAAGGAGCGGATCCGGGGGGAGTTTAACCTGGAAGAGCTGGACGACGAGCAGATGGTCATGGATCAGGTTGTCGACTGGCTTGGCGAGGATATTTCCATTGCCCCCCGTTTTCCGGGAAAAAAGAAGCCCCATATCATCATCATCGTGGGCCCGACGGGGGTCGGGAAAACGACGACCATCGCGAAAATGGCGGCTGCAATCAAAACGGCGAAGAAGGATACGGAACGGAATGCCGTCATCCACATGATTACGACCGACAGCATGCGCGTCGCTGCGAGGGAGCAGCTTGAGCGCTATGCCGATGCGATGGATTTAATCGTAGACAAGGCTGATACGAAAGAGGATTTTGAGAAGATTCTCAGCCTCTACATCGGCTCCCGGGGAGCGGGGGATTATGTTCTGGTGGATACAAGCGGCTTTAGTCCGAACGACTACGAGCATATCTCCCGGCTCCAGAATATGCTTGACGTGCGGAACCTGAAGGCGGACATCTATCTTGCGGTTTCGGCAACGACGAAGGCGCGGGATCTTGAAAAGATTTTCAAGAATTATGAGGGCTTCGGCTTCCGCAGTGTCATCGTGACCAAATGCGATGAAACGACGAGCTACGGCAATATCCTCAGCATCCTGCATGAAAAGCGGAAATCCGTTTCCTGGATTGCCGTCGGGCAGGAGATTCTGCATACCTTTGAGCGGGCGGATCCCGTGTTTTTCCTGCGGAATCTGGACGGCTTTGATATTGACCGGGCGCACCTTGACAAGAAATTCGGCAGGGAAAGCGGATCTGCTGACGGTAACCGTGAGTAAATGAGATTCCCGTTTGGGGAATATGAGGGATAGAGAGATGGAAGAACAGTTGAGTGAACTTCGGATGGTAATGGGGAAGAATGAGGGCCATAAGACTCGGATCATTGCGATAACGAGCGGAAAAGGCGGCGTCGGTAAGACGAACATCGCAATCAATATGGCCATTGCCTATGCCCAGCTGGGAAAGTCGGTGATTCTGATAGACGGTGACATGGGCATGGCGAACGTCAATGTCCTCCTGAATATTGTTCCCCAGTACAACCTGATGCAGGTGATAAACCGTCAGAAGAAAATGGAAGAAATCGTACTTGAAACGGAGTACGGCATCCGCTTCATTGCCGGTGCGAACGGTTTTTCCAAGCTTGCAAACCTTTCCAAGGAGGACCTTGACGCCTTTGCCAAGGAATTTGCCTCCCTGTCCAATGCGGACATCATCATCATAGACACGGGAGCAGGAATTGCGAACAATGTCCTGCAGTTTGTCGCCGCCGCCGATGAAGTCTATATCGTTACGACCCCTGAGCCGACGGCGATAACCGACGCCTACGGCATCATCAAGATTATAACGACGGAGCTGGTTGACCGGGAGCTGAACCTGCGGCTGCTGGTAAACCGCGTCCATTCGGCAGAAGAAGGAAAGCGGATTTCTGACCGCATCATTACGATCGTCGGCCAGTTTTTGAATTTCAAGGTTGACTACATCGGCTTCATCTACGATGATCCGGTGGTGCAGTCCTCCGTTATCCGGCAGAAGCCCTTTATGAGCGTGAATCCGACTTCAAAACCGTCCGTGTGCATCAAGCATCTGATCAACAGGATTGAAAAGTCTGATTCCGTTGATAATTCGGGGGTCTCTACCTTCCTGCAGAAGTTCGTCGGGGGCAAAAAAAAGCGGTAAAAGGGCAAGTTAAACTTGACCTTAAAGAATTTTTGCCTTACGATAGAAGGATAAGGGTTTGAGGAGAAGATTGTATGCCTAAAGTAAAAAATATAGCCGGTCCTGCTGCGGCTGGATGTATCCTCTCGTTTCTGATAAGCATCTTTGTGACTCATAACATCGGCGTATCTCTTCTGAAAGGGCTTTTTTTTGGCGTACTCTTCGCTGTCCTGGCCTTTGTAATTGATTTTGTGTGGGGCCGCTTTCTCAGTGACGGTGCCGAACCGGTAGAACTTGCAGGCGATTCGCCCAAGGCTGATAAAAATCTGGGCGCACGGGTTGACATAACGATTGATGATGCGGATTTGAGCGATGACGGCAGGAGCCTGCCCTTTGCGGTTGACCGGAACCGCGCAAAGCTGTCGGAATCCGATACGCAGGACCTGCGGAAAAATGACGTGCTGTTTGCGGCTGAGTCAAAGGGTGACAAGCCGTCCCTGTTTGACCGGACCCCGGAACCGGTGCAGAAGGCTGCTGCCGGTCCGGCTTCGCCTGAGCCAGCCGGGGAAAGTCAGGGAACTTTTACGCCCGTCAGCCTGGGGAAACCGCTTGCCGCTTCTGCTGCTTCCCCTGCGGCTCACGAAAGTGCTGCCGGTACGGCCGCCGGTCCGGCAAAAGCGGCTGCCGCCCCTGCCCGGAAGGCATCTTCCGGCGACGGAGAGCTTGACGGCCTCCCCGATATAGGCGGTTTTGATACTGATGATAACTATGTGTCCGAATCAGATATGGAAGAGGACGGTTCGTCCGGTGAAAGTCCTTCGAGCTACTCCTCCCCGGCTTCCTCTTCTTCCGTGGACTCCAGTAAGGCTACCGCACATGATGCCGAGACTTTGGCGAAGGCAATTTCGACAGTCTTGAAACGTGACGAGATGTCCTAAAAGAGGGTTGGGAAGAATGGCGACGACGCTTATAGATGAAAAGACAGAGGATGAACTCTGGCATGAATTCAAGAAAAGCCGGTCTACGAAGATCCGGGATCAGTTTATACGGCAGTACATGCCGCTGGTGAAATATGTCGCCGGAAAGGTTTCTTCCGGTATGCCGGAGAGCGTTGAGTTTGACGATCTGGTCGGCTACGGGCAGTTCGGCCTTCTGGATGCAATCAGCAAGTACGATCCCGATAAGAATGTCAAGTTCAAGACCTATGCCGTTACCCGTATCAGGGGGGCTATTTTTGATGAACTGCGGGAACTGGACTGGGTTCCCCGGTCGGTCAGGCAGAAGTCGCGTGAGATAGAAGATACGATCACGGAACTGGAGGCAAAGCTGGGCCGGACGGCGAGCGATGCCGAGATAGCGAAGGCGATGGGCATGACGGAGAGTGAATATGAGTCTGTCGTCATGAAGGTCAGCGGTACCAACATCCTTTCCCTCAATGACGTCTGGTATTCCAATGATGACAGCGACAATATGTCCATCGGAGACAACATAGAGGCTCCGAACAGCATGAACCCCGACGTCATCGTTGAGCGCGAGGAGATAAAGCGGGTTATCATTCAGGCGATCAATGAACTGCCGCAGAATGAAAAGATGGTCATTATCCTGTACTACCATGAGGATTTGACCTTTAAGGAGATCGGAAAGGTTCTGAACGTCAGTGAGAGCCGGATCAGTCAGCTGCACTCAAAGGCAAACCTGCGGCTGCGGGCTAAGTTGACCAGCATCAGGAAGGGAATTTTTTAGGAGGGCATACGTCAGATGGTAAACCTGGAAAAACTGAGGGGCGACCTCGAGAAACGCCTGACTGTTGACAAGCAGATTCACAGCGTCGTGGTACGGGCAGATTCCATTGACGAATGCCTGGAAGATGCCGCCGTCCAGCTGGAGTCCAGTGTAAAGCGGCTTGAATATGAAGTGGAAGAGCGGGGATCACAGGGCTTTCTGGGTTTGGCGCAGAAGCCCTGGGTGCTCCGGATTTATGAGAATCCCACCTTTGTGCAGGAAAAGATTCAGAAGGCTGCGGCTGCGGCTGCGGCTGCAAAGGCCGAGGAAGAGAAGAAAGCCCTCAATCAGGACGGCGTCTACTATGTCCACCGCTTCGGTGACCGGATATTTGTCAAGGTACTCCTGCCGGTCGGGGAGGGTGCCCCTGTTTCCCTGGGCGACGTCCTGTCCGCTGCAAAGCGGAGCGATACGGAAGAGCTGGATGAGGAGCTGATAAAGAAGCTCTGCAGGGAGGGATCGAACTCTGAATATGTCGATGTCGGTTCCTTTGCGCATGTTCCGTCTGCGGATGCGGTGATGGCGGTCGATGTTGCGAAAGACGAGATGTCGGCCTCGATTGAGGTGACTGCGCCGGCTGCAAGCGGCAGCGAGATTTCCCCCGAGCAGATCCGCAATGCACTGCGGACGCAGGGTGTTGTGGCGGGAATCAGCGAGGAAAAGATAACCGAGTATATCGATAATCCGGTCTATAACGTCCCCTTTGTCGTTGCCGAGGCAATCAAGGCGGTGGACGGTGCTGACGCAAAGATGGACTTCAAGTTTGAAACCGACAGTTCCAAGCTTAAGCTCAAGGAGAATCAGGACGGTCAGATAGACTTCAAGGAGCTGAACCTGATTCAGAATGTCATGAAGGGGCAGCCGCTTGCAATCAAGATGCTTGCTGAGCGCGGAAAGGGCGGCAAGACGCTGTTCGGCCGTTACCTGGAGGCAAAGAACGGCAAGGATCTCGACGTGCATTACTATATGGGGCAGAACGTCGAGCTTGACGGTGATCAGAGGACGATCAAGGCGAGCATTGACGGCCAGGTCATGATGATCGGCAACAAGATTTCCGTCGAGCCGATCTACGAAGTGCCCGGAGTCAACATCAAGACGGGAAACATCACGTTCATGGGAACGGTCATCGTCAAGGGCAACGTCGAAGACGGCTACAACGTCAAGGCGAACGGCAATATCGAGGTATACGGTACGGTCGGCAACTGCCAGCTGGAAGCCGAGGGCGACATCGTTATTTCCCAGGGTGTCATGGGCCGCGACGAGGGTACGATAAAGACGTCCAAGTCCCTGTGGGCCCGCTTTATCCAGAATACGACCGTCGAGGCGCATGATTACGTGACGGTCAACGATAACATCATGAATGCCCATGTGACGGCCCTGAAAAAGATCGTCGTAAAAGGAAAGCGCGCCGTCATCATCGGCGGCCACCTGTTTGCACAGGAGGAAATTTCCGCAAAGAATATCGGTAATGCGACGGGTACGGAGACCATCCTTGAGGTTGGATTTGACCCGATTGCAAAGCAGCGCCTGACCCAGCTGCAGAGCGAGCAGGGCGAGCTGGTAAAGCAGCTTGAAGATCTGGACCTCAATATCCAGACCCTTGAGAATCAGATGGAGACCCGTCGCTCTGTTCCGAAAGAAAAACAGAAACAATTGATGGAATTTAAGGAGCAAAAGGCCGATATTGAAGAGAAGAGCGATGCGATGACGGCTGAAATCAACCAGATTCAGGAGCATCTGCGCGCCCTGAAAGTTGTGGGCCGTGTCAATGCCAGCGGTACGGTCTATGCAGGTACGAAAATATACGTGCGTGACGAGAAGGATGAAGTCAAGGCTGACTGTAAGGCTGTCTCATTCTATTATGAGAATGGCTTTGTCCGCAGGGGTAAGTACGATCCCAGCCTTGTCACGAATACTGGTGATCCGGAAGGGTATGCCGGCGGCTGATAGGTCTATGGATCTGTCGGCTGCTCCAGAGTTCCGTCTTCCTGAAGCGGGACTCTGGGGTGTCAAAGCGTTCCGATGGGCTGAGGTTCACGGGAAAAAGGCTTCCTGACAGGCAGGGGCACAAGGATGTGCCCTGTTGGTGTATGTCCTTCCTGACATGGAGGTTGCCATGGGCATACAGCCGATTGATCTGTCTGTCGTGTATTCACAGATGGACAATGTATCCAAGTTCAACGCTTCTCAGAATCAGCTCGTGCAGGCTGCGAACCAGCAGGGGCGTGATAAGGTTGCTTCAGAGCACCTTGAAAAATCAAAAACAGTGCAGAATGCCGCCCGTGACGAGGCCCAGTCGGGCAATGTCAAGAACTCCCTTGAAGGCGGATCGTCTTTCGGGTATGCAGGCGGTAAGCGGAAGAAACGGGAAGGGGAGGAAGACGGCGAAGAAGCGGCTGCCCCTGATGAAATCTCTGAGCCGGAGCTGGGACAGCTCATCGACATAATCGGATAAAACTGCTATAAAAGGGCTATGCTTGGTAATGCCATTCTCCTCGCAGGAAATGTCCTGCTGTGGGTTTTTGTATTCCTGTACCTGAAGAAAAAGCTTTCGCCCCGGGGAATCGTGGCGGAAGCGAGGAAGGCGATTGATGAGCTCCTCCTTAAGCTGAACAGCGATTCCGACCGGAATATCCGCCTTATCCAGAACCAGATTGAGCAGGTCAAGCGGGTCTCCCAGGAAGCCCGGCAGCTGTGCGACCGGGTCGAGGAGCGGCTTGCCCTGCTGTACGGGGAGCTGGAGAAGGTTTCATCGGTAAAGGATGCCGAGGAACGCCTGTATCCTGCCGTGCGGGCGCAGGCTGCCGTTCCGCCGCAGGAGGCTGCCGTTCCCGGGCCGGGGCCCTTTCCCCGGGAAACTGCGGCCCCGGCAGCGGAAGCTCTTGTCCTGCCGCAAAATAACCTGCCGCAGGAGGCTGCCGTCACGGCTTCCGGAGGCCTTCCGCAGGATGATACGCTGAACAAATCCCTTTCCCCCCTGGACAGCTACAGGAAGGAACAGCTGCGTTTTACCGCCGGAGAGGCAGCTGCCCTGCCGGCAGCCGGGGAAGAAGCCCCTGCTGCCCGGGAAAGACCGGTGTCCCGGGAGCCTTCCCGCACGCCGTCCGTACCGGAGTTCTTTCAGGCCGAAAAGCCCATTGCAATTCCGAAATCCTTCCGCCGGCAGGTCATGGAAATGAAGCAGCTGGGCTATTCCATCGAAGAAATTGCCCATGAAACGGGAAGAAGTACGCAAGAAGTAAAAATTACTATTGAAATTTCGCCAGAATAGGATATAATTAAACTACTTATGTTGACTAAAGGTTTGAAAATCGTAAAAAACCGCTTCGGTCTGTTGTCCGATGGCACAAAGGTTCATCTGTATACACTGAGCAACGGCAAGATGAGTGTCTCTGTCTGTGACTATGGATGTATCATTACCAGTATCGTCATTCCTGACAAGAAGCATAAGCGGCTTCTGGATGTTTCCCTGGGACCTTCCACGCTTGACGGTTGGGTTTTGAACCGCGAAACCTTTGGCGCAGTGGTCGGCCGCTTTGCAAACAGGATTGGCGGGGCATCGTTCACGCTTGACGGGGTGAAGTATGAACTGGACAAGAATGACAACAAGGCGAATACCCTTCACGGCGGATTTGATCGCTGGGACAAGAAGGTCTGGAAGGCCAAGCGCATTGCGAACGAGTACGGCATCGGCGTGAAGCTGACCCGTAAGAGTCCTGACGGTGAGCAGGGCTTCCCCGGAAATGCGAAGGTCAGCGTCAGCTACCTGCTGAATGACCGGAATGACCTGACGATTGTCTACAAGGCGACGAGCGACAAGGCGACGCCGTTCAACATGACGAATCATTCCTATTTCAACCTGAACGGTCATTCCTCAGGAAACATCACGGGGCATACCCTGCAGATGAACTGCTCGCAGTATCTTGAGGTTGACAAGGAACTCATCCCGACGGGAAAGAAGATAGACGTTGCGGGCGGTCCGTTTGACTTCAGGACGGAAAAGACCCTCGGTACCGACATGTCCAAGGTTGGAGTCGGCTATGACCACTGCTACTGCGTCGACGGTTTCACGGGAGACGGTTCGCTGAAGACGATCGGCGTCCTGTCAAGCGATGACGGTTCACGGAGGATGACGGTGCGGGGAACGCAGCCGGGTGTCCAGCTGTATACAGGTAATTTCCTCAATAACATAAATGGTAAGGATGGTGCTGTTTACCAATGCCATGATGCTGTGTGTCTGGAAACGCAGGATTTCCCTGATGCGCCGAACAAGGACTCTTTCCCGCAGTCTATTTTGCGCCCGGGGAATACATACCGGCAGGTAACGCAGTATTCCTTTATGTTTTGAGTTTAATTTGCAAAAATCCAATCAATAAGAGAGGTTAGAATGGACGTTCAGTTACAGGAACTAATCGAAAAGATTAGAAAAGACGGTGTAGAGAGCGCTACGGCTTCGGCAGGGAATATTATTGACGAAGCCGAAAAGAAGGCTGCCACAATCGTTAAGGAAGCTGAAGAAAAAGCCGAAGCAATCATCCGCAATGCCAAGGCTGAGACTGCCCGCATGGAAAAAGCGAGCGAGGATGCAATCACCCAGGCCGGACGCAACCTCATCATCTCATTCCGTGACGGAATCAACAAGGAACTGTCAGCCATTGTTTCCAGTGAGACGGAAAAAGCCTATGATAAGGACGTGCTGAAGAAACTGATTCCTGAAGCAGTAAAGGCATGGTCGGCGAATCCTGATGCCGATGACCTGACGGTTCTCCTTTCTTCCAAGGATTTGAAAGCACTGAGCGCAGGCTTGAAGACGGCATTGAAGGCAAAGATCTCCAAGGGACTTGAGCTGAAAGCAGATGATTCCATGGCCGGCGGCTTCAGGATCGGAAGCCGGAAGGGCAATGCCTTCTACGATTTCAGCGCCGAGGAAGTCGCTTCCCTTTTCAGTGCGTATCTGAATCCGAAGACAACGGAACTCATGAAGCGGGCCGCTGCGGGAATTGAACCGGAAGAAATCGATGATGCCGGTGACGATGATGTGGCTGAAGAAGAAGAGGATTCGGCCCCTAAGGCAAGGCGGGGAAGAAAGCCCGGCTCCGGAAGGGGGACTGCTGCTGAAAAGAAAGCGAGGAAATAGTGGAACATCTGTATTATTTGGTATCCCAGCTCCCTGCGATAAAGACTGACGACAGCGGTGCGAAGCTTCCAATTTCTACAGAGTATTTCCGTGACCTGTGCCAGCGCTTCATGTCTGAAAAGTATGCAAGGATCGCCGGAACACTTTCACTGGAACCGCCTGTGGAAGACGCGCCGACAGGTTCGCCATTCCTTGATGCATGGTACAAGAAGGAGCGGGATCTCCGTTTTGCACTTGCAGGACTCCGTGCCCTGAAGATGAAGAAGGATACAAAAGATATTCCTCCGGTATCTGACGGCGAGGTTGTCCAGGCTGCCCGTACTGCGACAGGCATGGACAGCCCCCTGAGTGCGGAACAGTTCCTCAACGAGTACAGGCTTCAGGTCTTGGATAAGATTTCGCCGCTCGATTACTTCACGGTGGATGGTGTTTTCAGCTATGGCCTGCGTCTGATGCTTACGGAGCGGATGAAGAAATTCAATCGTGATGAAGGTTTGGCTTCTTATCATAAGATATATGATGATATTCTTGGAGAAAATAAATGAGTGAAACAAAGGGCAAAGTAGTTGCTGTCAACGGCAATATGGTCTCTGTTGAGTTTGACGGAAGAGTCTCCCTCAACGAAGTGGGCTATGTCAACGTTGATGATACACAGCTCAAGGGTGAGGTTATCCGTGTCCGCGGTAATACTGCCCAGATGCAGATTTATGAGATGACGAACGGTATTTCGACGGACTGTTCCGTTGAATTTACCGGTGATCTTCTGAGTGTTGAGGTTGGTCCGGGACTTTTGGGACAGGTTTACGACGGTCTGCAGAACCCCCTGAAGCTGCTTGCCGAACATTCCGGTTACTTCCTTGAGCGGGGTGTGTACCTTTCTGCCCTGGACGAGGAGAAGATGTGGGAGTTTACCCCGACTGCACAGGAAGGCGACAAGGTCGTTGCGGGCGACAGTGTCGGAACGGTTCCTGAGGGGCCCTTTACCCATAAGATTCAGGTTCCTTACGGATTCCTCGGAAGCTATACAGTCAAGAAACTTGCCGCTGCCGGCAGCTATAAGATTCACGATACGATTGCGACGCTGGTGGACGAGAAGGGAAAGAGCCATGACATATGCATGAGCTTCCGCTGGCCGGTTAAGCGTGCCGTCAACTGCTACGCCGAGCGCCTTGCTCCGTCTGAGCCGATGCTCACGAAGATCCGCCTTATCGATACCTTCTTCCCGGTTGCACGCGGCGGAACCTACTGCATCCCCGGTCCGTTCGGCGCAGGAAAGACCGTTCTGCAGCATACGACAAGCCGTAATGCGGACGTTGACATCGTTATCGTTGCTGCCTGTGGAGAGCGCGCCGGAGAGGTCGTTGAGACGCTCACGGAGTTTCCGGAGCTTAAGGATCCCCGCACCGGCCGTTCCCTCATGGAAAGGACGATCATCATCTGTAATACCTCTTCAATGCCGGTTGCTTCCCGCGAAGCTTCCGTTTACACGGGCGTTACGCTTGCTGAATACTACCGGCAGATGGGTCTGAACGTCCTGCTTCTTGCAGACTCAACTTCCCGCTGGGCACAGGCAATGCGCGAAATGTCCGGCCGTCTGGAAGAGATTCCGGGAGAAGAAGCCTTCCCTGCCTACCTGGAGAGTACGATTGCCTCGTTCTACGAGCGTGCAGGAATTGTCCGCCTCCGCGACGGAAGCAAGGGGTCCGTTACGATCGGCGGTACGGTTTCACCTGCCGGCGGTAACTTCGAGGAACCCGTTACCCAGGCTACGTTGAAGGTCGTCGGTGCCTTCCACGGACTTTCCCGTGACCGTTCCAATGCACGCCGCTATCCGGCCATTGACCCGCTGGAATCCTGGTCAAAATACAGTTCCGTCATCCGGAGCGATATGGTTGAATATGCACGTGCCATCTACAAGCGCGGTTCTGAAGTCAACCAGATGATGAAGGTCGTCGGTGAGGAAGGAACGTCGCTTGAAGACTTCATCATCTACCTCAAGAGTGAGTTCCTGGATGCGGTCTATATGCAGCAGGACAGCTTTGACGAGGTTGAGGGAGCTTCCAGCGTTGAACGGCAGCGCTATATGTTCAAGAAAATCCTGGGCATTCTCGGTTCTACGTTCAAGATTACGGAGAAGGACGAGGCCCGTGACTTCTTCAATACGCTGAGGCAGAACTTTGTTGACATGAACTACTCAGTCTATGAGAGCCCTGAGTTTAAGACGCAGGAAAAGAAGATTGACGAAGTTCTTGCCCAGAAGGAAGCCGTGGTTTCAGACAAGGTAAAAGCTTTGATTAAGGACGGTGAGTGATGAGCAAAGTATATAGCAGAATAGAAAGCATAAACGGAAGTGTTATCACAGTCCGCGCGAAGGGCGTGAAGCTCAACGAGCTCGCCGAGATAACGACCCGTTTCGGAAAGTCTCTCGCTGAGGTCAACAAGATTGACGGAGACTTGGTTTCCCTGCAGGTTTTCGCAGGAGGCCGCGGTGTTGCCACCAACGATCAGGTCCGCTTCCTGGGACACGACATGCGCGTTTCCTTCAGCGACAACCTGCTCGGCCGCATCTTCAACGGTTCTGCGGAACCCCGCGATCACGGCCCTGCGCTGGTTGACAATCTGGTGCAGATTGGCGGACCTTCCGTCAACCCTGCCAAGCGCATTCAGCCGAACCGCATGCTGCGTACGAACATCCCGATGATTGACGTGTTCAATACGCTGGTTATCAGCCAGAAGATACCGATTTTCTCCATTTCGGGAGAGCCGTATAACCAGTTGCTTGCCCGCATCGCAATGCAGGCGGATGCTGACGTCATCGTTCTGGGCGGCATGAGCCTGAAGTATGACGATTACCTCTATTTCAAGAAGACCCTGGAAGAGGGCGGCGCTTTGAGCAAGACCGTCATGTTCATCCATACCGCTGCTGACCCGACGGTTGAATGTATGAAGATTCCGGATCTTTCGCTTGCCGTTGCCGAGCAGTTTGCCCTGCAGGGCAAGGATGTCCTTGTCCTGCTGACGGATATGACAAACTTTGCGGATTCCATGAAGGAAATCGCAATTACCCAGGAGCAGGTTCCGTCAAACCGCGGCTATCCGGGAGACCTCTACAGTCAGCTTGCGTCCCGCTATGAAAAGGCGGTTGACTTCTCTGACCAGGGATCAATTACGATTCTCGCCGTTACGACGATGCCGGGCGATGACGTTACGCACCCGGTTCCCGACAATACGGGATACATCACTGAGGGACAGTTCTACCTGAAGGGCGGCCACATTGAGCCGTTCGGATCCCTTTCTCGCTTGAAGCAGAACGTCAACGGCAAGACCCGTAAGGATCACCGCTCGCTGATGGACGGTATGATCCGTCTGTATGCTTCGTACAAGGATACGCTTGAAAAGAAGAGCATGGGCTTTACGATGAGCTCATGGGATGAAAAGCTTCTGAAGTACGGTGAGCTGTTCGAGGCCAAGATGATGGACTTGAGCGTAAACGTTTCGCTTGAGGACGCGCTTGACAACGGATGGAAGATCCTTGCCCAGTGCTTTGACAAGAAGGAGACGGGTCTGAAGACCGAGCTCATTGAAGAGTTCTGGCCGAAGAACTAGCTGAGAATCAGGGGTTGTGAATGCCTAAGATAAAGCTGACGAAAAATGAGCTGAAGACTCAGAAAGATGCGCTTAAGATGTATAACCGCTATCTTCCGACGCTTACGCTCAAGAAGCAACAGCTGCAGTCAGAGATTCGCACGATAGATGAAAAAGCCAAGGCCGTCCGCGAGGAGAAGAAAGTCATTGAGGCTGACTTTGAGCGCTGGATTGCCGTGTTTGGCGAGAAGGAAGCCTTTAAGCCCGGAATGGTAACGGTTGACAACATCAAGAAGGGCTGGGGCAACATCGCCGGTGTGAAGATACCCATTTACGAGGGGGCGGATTTTGGCCGTGGAGATTACGACCTGTATTCTACGCCTCTCTGGGTTGATCTGGCAGCAGATCGGATGGAGAAGGTTCTCGAGCTGGATCTTCAGGCCGAGGTGCTTGAAGAGCAGGTCCGCTTGCTTTCAAAAGAGCTGCGGGTGACCACCCAGCGCGTGAATCTGTTTGAGAAGGTGAAGATACCGGAGACTAAGGCGAACATTAAGAAAATCAATGTTTTCCTGGGAGACGAGCAGGTTTCTGCGGTTGTCCGGAGTAAGATCTCAAAGAAGAAGCTTGAGAGGAACAAGAACGAGGAGGCCGAATCATGATTGAAAAGATGAAAAAGGTTTCCATCGTCGTCCTCGATGCGACCCGGAAGGAATCTGTCAAGGCCCTGCGGAAGGCTGGAGTCGTCCACCTCGAAGAGATAGAGGGAAAGGGACCGCTCCTTGCGTCCTATAAGGATGCCGCCGCTACGGCTGACAAGGCGATTGCCATTCTGGATGAGATCAAGCTGCCCAAAAAGCAGATCGTCAACCAGCTGGATCTGACAAAGGACGATGCCCTTGAGACGGCGAAAAAGATTGTTTCGTTGAGCGATGAGAAAAAGTCTCTCTTTGAGACGATATCCCGTGATACGAACGAGATTGACCGGCTTGCAAAGTGGGGCAGCGTTGATCCGGCTTCATTTGTGTCGCTTGCCGAAAAGGGAATCTTCGTCTATATGTATGAGATCCCTGAGGATAAGTACGGGACGATCGGGAAGGAGCTGAAGACCATTAAGGTCAATGCTGCCAACAAGGTTGTCCGCTTCCTCCTGCTGTCTGAGGAACAGGTTACTGAGCGTCCGGCCCTTATGCCGCCGGAAGCCTATGCCGTTCCGATGCCGGAAAAGTCAACCGAGGCCTTTAAGGAAGATATCCAGACCGCCCGGCAGACGATTTCCCGCATAGAGAGTGAGCTTGCCGATGACAAAAAATACGCATCGACACTGGCTGCATACCGGGAGCTGCTGGCTTCTGACATAGAGTTTGAAACCGTATGCTCCGGTATGGAACACGAAGAGGCTGATGAAGCGCCGGAAGCCGCGGGGGTTCTGGGAGGCATTGCTTCTACGAAGCTTGCATGGCTGACGGGCTATGTGCCGGTTGACCTGCTTCCGAACTTTGTTGCGGCCTGTAAGGAAAACTCCTGGGCCTATGCATCGGCAGATCCTGCGGATGATGATCCGGTGCCGACGAAGCTCAAGAACAACAAGCTCGTCAGCATCATCTATCCGCTGATGGACTTCCTTGATGTTACGCCCGGCTATCACGAGTTTGACATCTCGGGTTGGTTCCTGCTGTTCTTCTGCATCTTCTTCGCGATGATTTTCGGCGATGCCTGTTATGGTGCGCTGATTGCAATTGTCGGACTTGCAGTGCTTGCAAAGAGCAGAAAGGGAAGCCGATCCCTCGGTGTCCTCGTGACGCTGCTCGGCTTCTGTACCATGCTGTGGGGTGTCATGACCTGCTCATGGTTCGGTATTGAGCCCGGGAAACTGCCGAAGACGCTCGTCGACATCTCTTTTGCCCCCTTCTCGGCGGCAAAGAGCGGCTCGGATGTTGCCAACACGAACCAGAAGATTTTCTGTTTCTCGCTGGCCCTCATCCAGCTTTCCGTTGCGCACTTCAAGTGTATGTTCGCTGACCGCAAGAGCCTGAAGTTCTTCGGTGACATGGGATCGCTCTTTATGATCTGGGGCATGTTCTATGTCGTCATGAACATGGTCGTGGACGGCGTGAAGTATCCGCTTGCGGACACCGGCAAGGCTATTCCGATATTTGGCGGCATGATTGCGCTGCCTTCATGCTTCCCCTTCATATCGCTGGGGATTCTTGGGGTAGGCTTCGTACTGAACTTCATATTCGCAAATTATGAAGGAAGTGTCGGGAAGTCGGTGCTTGAAAGCGTGAAAAACATCATTTCAGTATTGCTGGGCGTGGTAAACCAGTTCAGCGATATTGTCTCGTACATCCGCCTGTGGGCTGTCGCCCTTGCCGGTGCTGCAATCAGCGGTACGGTCAATCAGATGGCAGGTCCGATGTTCGGCAAGCTGATTATGGTGATTTTCGGCGTCGTGCTGCTGGTGTTCGGTCATGGCCTGAATATGATACTGAACCTGCTTTCGGTTATCGTTCACGGTGTGCGTCTGAACACGCTGGAATTCTCCCAGCATCTCGGGATGGCGTGGAGCGGCATGAAATACCGCCCCTTCTCGGAGCGCAAGGAGAAGTAGGGAGCAGTAAAGGAACGTTTCGTTTGCCGTATCGTTGATGCGGCAACGGGATGCAGCATCCATAGCGGATGCGATTATTTTTGATTCTACAGTCCTGCCGAAGGCGGGCTGTTTGAAATAGAAATTTGGAAGTTAAAAACGCAGGAAACTGCGTATAAGGAGTAAGTATGAACTGGGGTTTTCTTGGTGCAGGATTGGTAATGGGTATCGCCGCTATGGGAAGTGCGATTGGAATCGGAATTGCCGGACAGGGAGCTATCGGTGCCTGGAAGAGGTGCTACCTCAACAATAAGCCGGCTCCCTTCCTTCTCGTCGTTTTTGCCGGTGCTCCGCTGACGCAGACTATCTACGGATTCCTGCTCATGCAGTCAATGATCGGCAACGTCGGTAGCGCAGACACGGTCAAGCAGCTTTTCTTCCTTGGCCTTGGACTTGCCTGCGGTCTTTCAATGTGCATGTCTGCCATCGCTCAGGGAAAGGCTGGTGCCGCCGGTTCTGATGCGCTTGCTGAGACGGGAAAGGGCTTTACCAACTACATCATGGTCGTCGGTCTTTGTGAAACCATCGCTCTGTTCAGCATGGTCTTCGGAATGATCGCTACGGTCTAAGGAGAAGCAGTTTTAAAGTCCCGGACGGACTTTTTAATGCTCATGCCGCCGGTACATCGTGTTCCGGCGGCTTTTTTGTGTAAAATGACTATGTATAAGGAAAGCAGGACCGTCGAAATCGGCGGTCAGAACGGAATACGGAAAATTCTGGTCGGCGGGAAGAATCCCGTTACGATCCAGACGATGTGGAAAGACGGCATTGCCGATGTTTCCGCCGACAGGGAAAAGCTTGCATCGATACTGCGGCAGATACAGACGCTCAAATCCCTCGGATGCGATATTATCCGCTTTGCCGTTCCTGATATGGAAAGCGCAGACGGACTGTGTGCAATTGCGCAGGAGACGGATGTTCCGCTCGTTGCCGACATACACTTTGACTATCGCCTTGCGCTTGCCTGCCTTAAAGGGGCTGTCTCCGTCATACGGATAAACCCCGGCAATATCGGGAGCGGGGACCGTGTCAAGGCTGTCGTCGATGCCTGTGGGGAAAAGGGCGCCGCAATCCGCATCGGGGTCAACTCGGGCAGCCTGCCCAGGGACCTGGCGGATGCCGTGGAGGCGGGCAGCCTGTCGCGGGCAACGGCTCTGGCGCAGGCTGCCATGCGGGAGGCAGACGTATTTGACAGGCTCGCATTCAGGAATGTCGTCGTCAGCATGAAAAGCAGTGACGTGCAGGAGACGATCGAGGCGAATGAAGCCTTTGCCTGCCAGAGTGACATCCCGCTCCATATCGGCGTCACCGAAGCCGGTCCCCTTATTTCCGGGGTCGTCAAATCGACACTTGCGTTCAGTACGCTGCTCAGGGAAGGAATAGGTGCTACGATTCGGGTAAGCCTTTCTTCCAGCCCGGAAAACGAGGTGCTGGCCGGACGGGAAATACTCAGGGAGTGCGGCCTCCGTGCGGGGGGCGTTACCATCGTGAGCTGTCCCCGCTGCGGCAGGCTGGGATTTGACGTGCACGGTTTTGTGGACCGCTGGCAGGAAGAACTCTATGCAATCAAAAAGCCCCTCGTCGTTGCCGTCATGGGCTGTGTCGTCAACGGACCGGGTGAAGGCAAGCATGCGGATCTGGGAATAGCCGGGGGTGGCGGCAAGGTGATTCTTTTCAGGCACGGGCAGGTTATCCGTACCGTGGATGAAAAGGATGCAGACAACGAGTTCAGAAAGGAACTGGAAGGCCTGCTGAATGCATAGTGCCTGTTCCAACGGGTCCGCGTCAGCAATGCGGGCTCATGCGCCGCATTGCGGTGTCAAGGCCTGCTGAATGCATAAAATAAGAGCCGGAGTTTCCCCCGGCTCTTAAAATGAGAGGTAATACAATTTCCCTCGGGCGTCTGGATGTCAAAAATACGCCCGAAGGAAACTGTATAAGGTTGATGCTGACTAATGCTCTTACCCACTAATCAGTTTGGACCTCAATCACAATCTAATTCTATTATCGGGGTAAGCTTTGAAAACTTGAGAAAAATTCAACATAATCGGCACATGCTTTTTTGAGCTCCCGGTAGATGATGCGGCTATAGAAGAGGGATGAGAGCGTCTTGTCTTCCGGCAGGTCTTTCGTCAGTTCCTTGAGTTTCCGTTCCGTCGGGAAAACGAGGGCAGCGGCATCTTTTGTCTCCGATTGCATGATTGCACGGTCGATTTTGTCCAGTTCCGCAAAGACTTCCGGCGCTTTCAGGCGGTTTGCAATGGCCTTTTCGCAGAGCGTAATTCCTTTTGCAGCAAGGGACTGCATCTGCGCAAGGTCCTGCAGGAAGCCGGTAAGGACCGCATCAAAGCCGGGCGTACAGGGAGTGCTGCCGGGAGAACAGCTATTGACGCCGGGATTGCTGCCGGGGCTGTCGATGGCACTGTTTTTGTCGCCGGGTCCGTTGGAAGCACTGCTGTGCCCGCTGCCGCTGCCCGTGCTCTTCCCGGACCGTTCCTGCGCCGCAGCAAAGAATGCTGCCTTTCCTGCCGTCTGGTCTTCCCGCTCAAGGAACTGCTCCAGGGAATAGCTTTCTATCCCTGCAATCGCAAGGCTTTCCGTTGTAAGGCTGTAGGTCCTGACTCCCTGTTCCCCCGCAACGGCGCAGTTCTTTTCGAACCACCAGGAAAAGAGGGACATCTTTTTGTCGGAGAGGAGCTCATTTCCGTTGTAATCCCTGAGCATTACCGGATTGGCACTGAGCAGGGCTGCCGTACTCTGGCTTTCGGACGTATAGAGGCGGCTTGAAATGCGGTGCTCCCGCTCTTCAAACTGCGATCCCCGGATGTGAGTCTGCCTGCCGGGAAAACCGAGGTCCATGCCCGCAAGAAATATCTCGTGTGCACCGCAGAAGCGGGCAAAATCCCATGCCGTCGTCGCAACGCTTCCCCCTGCACCGAGCTTGCCCTTTGCCCCCAGCTTGCTTTCAAAATACTGACCGGGCGGGTACATCGAGGAACAGAGGACCTTTTCCCGGCAGCTGAACCTGAATACCGAAGGCCAGGCGGCGACTTCGGTAATCAGGATGGAAGTGGGGGCAGAAAGGAACTCCAGGTGCATTGCGCACGCATACTGGGGGTCGACCAGCACGATGAAGTCCGGTTCCACCCCTGCTTCCAGGCAGGAGTGGAGGGCGGTATCTACACAGACAATGACGGCCCTCCGCTTCAGCTCTGCCAGTTCAGGCAGGACACGGCCCAGGCTCGGCCCTGCCGCAAGCACGACAAAGGGAAGCCCTGCACCCAGTCCTGCATACTTACAAATCCCGTCAAGGAGGTCCAGCTGACGGATATTCCGGCAGGTATTGGAAAGCCAGAGGCGGGCAAACTTTTCGAGGGTCGCCGTGTTTGTTTCGTCTTTCCGCTTTTCCTGTGCAATCAGGAGGCGGAGGGCCTTGAAATACTCGGCGGAATGTGCCCCCTGGGCAGGCACGGAAAACAGACAGGCCTTCTTGAGGTCATACTGGCGCAGGACGCCTGCCGCGCTGTCAGTGTCGGCGGCGATCAGCAGGGTCAATGCCGTATGGGTCAGGACCGGCGTCCAGTCCAGGACAGCAAAGGCCTGCAAGATATAGTCAGCCCGTTCTTCGATGATGATGAGGGGAACGGAAGCATATTTCCAGCAAAAGGCAATCGGGGCGTAGCCGAGTCCGCAGGAAAAGAAGATGGCAGACTGCATTTCATCTGCCTTGAACGAGGCGATCTGCTGGTCGGCTTCACGCTCGGGATTGTACTTGGAGTGGAGCATGGCAGTGTTTTCCGACGCCGTCGGACTGCCGTTTTTTGCCGTCTCGATGCGGTAGGGCAGGGGGGCTGCCTGTGCTTCAGCCTGTGGCTCTCCCGCAGATGTGCCTCCTGCCGCCCCTGCCTCAATACAGCCGGCAAAGGATTCGATCGTATCCTGCAGCATATCGGCAAGGGCCGGAAAGCGCTCCCGAAAGAGGCGTATGTTCTTATTCCAGATAGAGTTCAATCGTCATTCCCTCCGTGACGGGCGTTCCTTCCGGCGGGTACTGGGAGACAACCCAGCCCTCGCCGTTTATCTGGTAGTTTATGGCCGGATCATCAAGGAGGGGCAGCAGGTCCCGCTTGGGGCGGCCGATGAATGACGGCACGGCATCCTGTACGACGAGTGCAGGATTTCCCACGATGGAAACGGTTCCCGAGTGCTCCACGCCCACGGCTCCCTGCCGGTTCATGCCCAGATGGTCTATGATTTCGTCAGCGGCGAGGGCGATGACCGGGGCGACGATGCGGCCCGCATAGGTCTCTCCCTTTGCCTTTTCGATGACGATGTACAGGATGATTTCCGGGTTTTCAACGGGGAAAATTGCGAGGCAGTTGGAAACAAAGTCCGTTTCGCTGTAGCCGCCGTTTACCGGGTCTGCCATCTGGGCAGTTCCCGTCTTGACGCCGATCGAGATGTCCCCGAGGTTTGCCCGGTGACCGGTTCCGCTCTGTGCCGTCGTTTCCATGCAGCTCAGGATGTACTTTGCCGTCGATGTCTGAATGACCCGGTCTCCGTATTCGGGCGTCAGCGTATACTTTGCATTCCCGTTCTTGTCCGTAATTTTAGAGATAACCGTCGGCTTTACGCTGATGCCGCCGTTTGCGATGACGGAAGCCGCCTGTACCATCTGAAGGGCATTGACGCTCAGCTCCTGTCCGATGGACATCGTCGGCTTGGTCCGCGCCGACCAGTACCTGTCAGTCTCGTCCTTGACCTGGCCCGTTGCCTCTGCCGGCAGTTCAATGCCCGTCCGCGTTCCGAAGCCGAACTTGTGTATGTAGGCCAGGAAGGTTTTCGTGTCAAGCAGGTCGCTCATCTGGGCAAGGGCGTCATTGCAGGAGTACTTGAGGGCGTCCCTGACGTTTACCCAGCCGTGATGCTCAAGGCAGTTTATCCTGATGAGTTCGCCGAGATTCGTTTCCCGCTCGTAAATGCCGTCGCAGAGGAAAATCGTGTCCGCATCCAGTTTTCCGCTGTCCAGGTATGCTGCAGACGTGAAAATCTTAAAGACCGAACCCGGCTCGTAGGCGGCCATTGCCGGACGGTCAATTTTTTCCTCCGTTTCTGCGGAACTGTAGTCGTTGAGGTTTGCGGACGGCAGGCTTATGTAGGAGAGAATGCCGCCCGTCCTGGCGTCGGAAGCAATCAGCATCATGCATTCAGCCTGCGTTGTCCGCATCGTGTCCTTGGCGATTTTTTCAAGCTTGTGCTGCAGGTCCGCATCAATCGTCAGGTACACGTTGTCGCCGAAGAGGTCTCCTGCCGCAATATCAGTCACCATGGGGGAAAGGACATTCTGCTGCGAGTACTCAATGCCGCTCAGGCCCTTGCCGTCATCGCCCATGTAGCCGATCAGCTGGCTGGCAAGGTCATTTTCGGGATACACACGGCCGGGAATCCGGTCAAAGCGGGAGAATGAGAGGTAGCCGTCATTCTGCAGCAGTGCATAGAGTTCCTCGTACTCTTCCTGGGAAAGCTTCTTTTTCAGGTACATGAAGCTGGAACTCTTGTTCTTCATGATGCTGTTGTAGATGTCTTCGGCATCAAGGTTCAGCAGGGAAGAAATCTCAAAGGCGAAGGTACTCACTTCGTCGGTCTTTATAGCTTTCGGCGTGATTCCGTAGTGATAGAAATTCGTCTGGACGGCGAGGGGTTTTCCGTTCCGGTCCACGATGGAACCGCGCTCGACGGTCGGCGTCTTGACGGGGAGCCTGCTCTGCTCCTGAAAGGCAAGCTTTGCATAGGCGAAATAGATGTAGGTGACGACCAGCAGCAGGAGGAGGGCTGTCACGAACAGGCGGTTCTTATTAAAGAAGCTGTTCATCGGGCTGCCTTCTTCTGGCCGGCTTGCTTTGGCGGAACTGCCCGGGCGAGGATATTGTACAGCGGTATGAAGCCGTAGTCTCTGGAATCGATTGAGGCGTCAGGATTGTCACCGACGGCAAGAATCATGCCGTCCGGTACCTGGCCTGCCAAGGCCATGTTTTCGTACTGCGCCTCCGAGAGAGGAAATCGTTGCCCATTCACGGCTAGAGTATATCCTATATTATAAGAATAATCCAGAGGAGCCGCGGCGACGGCAATGCAGCGTTTTATCACGAGTTTTCCCTCGTGCAGGTATATGACGATGTCTCCGGCTTCCGGTTCCTGCCAGCTGCAGAGGACGGAATCCCCGAAGGGCTTGACAAGACCATAGGCAAGCTTGTTGATGAGTACGGCATCTCCGTCCCGGAATGTCGGTTCCATGGAACTTCCCCTGATGTGTACGATGTCGAGTACAAAGAGCTTCAGGAGTACGCCGAGACAGATTCCCAGCACAAGACTCTTCATGACTGACGGTATTTTGCGTTTCACGATTCTCTCATTCTAATATCGGCATTGGATTCTGTCGATAGAGAAAGCATGGAAGTAATAACCTATATTTCAAAAAGTCCCAGTCAGAACACTCAAAAAGAGCGCCTGAAGCGGCCGTTTTTCCTAAAATTCCTGAAGGAACGCCGTTTTTCCGGCCAGCAGGCATTCCATGCAGAAAGCTACAGCTTCCGTTCTGCGGATGCCGGCCGTAACCGCAGCCGGGCTCCTGCTTCCCGGGACCGGAAGAAGATCCTGCGCCTTTCCATCCTGGCGACAGCCTGCGTCATCCTCTATATTGCCTTTTCACTCCTGTTTTCACACATTGCTAAGGCCTATGACGGCAGGGTCAGGACCGTTGACTTCGGCGACACGCAGATACAGGAGAGCGTCTCCCTCGATAAGGACGGTTTTGACGTTTCCCTGTCCGACGAGGCCTTCTATGACAGCGAGGGCAACATCGTCTCGTCTTCCGGTGAGATGGGGGCCGTCATGTCCGAATACGTCTATAAGGAGCCGGTTTCCTTTACCGAATATACGGTGAAGGCGGGGGACAGCATCAGCGTCATCAGCCGGAATGCCGGCCTTTCCAACATTTCCACGCTCATCGCCGTCAACGGCATTGCCAATGTCCGCTACCTGCGCGAGGGGCAAAAGCTGAAAATCCCGTCCATGGACGGCCTGATCCACCGGGTTGCCGCCGGTGAGACCGTGGAAGGCCTGAGCGTCAGGTACCACACGGCCGTGGAAGACATCCTCGACGTGAACGACCTTGACAGTTATGCCCTGACCCTCGGACAGGAGCTCTTTATCCCCGGTGCCAGAATGGACAGCACGTCGCTTCAGCGGGCGATGGGCGAACAGTTTGCCTGGCCCATTACGGCTTCGTACCGCATTACGTCCCGCTTTGGAGCGCGGAAAGATCCCATTACCGGCGCTGACTCCTACCATACGGGCATTGATTTGGCCTGTCCGACGGGGACGGCGGTCAGGGCTTCGATGAGCGGAACGATTGCAAAGGCAGGCTGGTCCAATGTATTCGGAAACTACGTCATCATCCAGCATATTGACGGCTACCAGACCCTCTACGGTCACCTGAGCAAGATAAAGACTAAAAAAGGCGCTTTCGTGAATCAGGGCGATTTGATCGGCCTTGTCGGGAACACGGGATACTCCACTGGTCCCCACCTGCACTTTACCGTGTACAAGAACGGCAAGCTGGTCAACCCTGCAACCTTGCTGAAGTAAGGCGGCCCCGGGCAGTTAGCCCGGCAGGTCCACAAATAAAAAAAACTCCTTGCAATGCAAGGAGTTTTTTTGTGGAAGTGGGGAGAATCGAACTCCCGTCCAAATAAGTTAACCAGATGCCTCTACAGGTTTATTGAAGCGAGGTAGTTGTCGGGAAACGGTCGCGGCTTCAAAGGCATCGTCTCCGTATTCCGGTAAATCTCCCCTGCAAATCCCGGACAAGATACAGGGAAAGTTCCTGTTGTCTACAGAGCACCTCCCCGCTAGGAACAGCGCAGAAAGGGCTCCGTGTTATCGCTGCTTACGCAGCGAGAGCAAACTGCTCATCTTCAACAGATTCGTCAGTTATTGTTTCCGTCTGATCAGAGGTCAAACGCAACCTCACCTGCAGCATAAGATTACTCTTACCTGTCGAAACCGGAACACTCCCAATTTCTTCTATATCCATTATCTGCAAAAAAAGATATTTGTCAAGGGAAAAAAAAGAAATGTCGGGGAAGGGGACTGGTAATCTCGGGATGACAGGATTTGAACCTGCGACCCTCTGGTCCCAAACCAGATGCGCTACCAGCTGCGCTACGTCCCGAAGCACGTGGACGATGACGGGATCGAACCGCCGACAACCTGGGTGTAAACCAGGTGCTCTCCCAGCTGAGCTAATCGTCCAA